>CALIOL010000281.1 GCA_938044705.1 uncultured Ilumatobacter sp.
CCGTCGGATTGCTGTTCGTAGACCTGGAGATCCCAGGTGCCGGTGGGGATACCGCCGAGGGCGACGATGCCGGTGGCACCGTTGTCGATGGTGTGGAGGTGACTGGCGTGAACCTGATCGCCCGTGGTGGGATCGGTTAGCGAGATCCGGTAGCCAGTCGAGGCCCCGCTCTTGTTCGTTACCTGGGCTTGCATCCGAGCGGTGTCGTCAGCGGCGCAGCTGGGCGCTTGGTCCCAGGTCACTGTGGTCTTGGTGGATTCCAGACAGGTTCGCCGCCACACACCGTCGGAGCCCTTGATAGAGACGTCGAGTGGCGTCGACAGCGCGTAGCCGCGACTGATCCACTTGCCGAGGATGACCTTGACTTCCGTGTAGTCGCTGCGGTTCTTAATCGAGATATCCCAGCTGCCGACGTATGACCCGCGCATCCAGTTGTTCTGGCTGCGGTGCGAGTCACGCCGGATGTAGTGCCAGCTGTCGTCTGGCCCATTTCGGCCGTACAGCCACGTTCGGATCAGGTAGTCGCTGCGCAATAGCGGGTCTTGGTTGCCAGCCTCGTCGTAGCGAAGCGGCCGCTCGTCGACGAAGCGCATCGAGATGTACGCGTTCTTCTCCATCTCGAACGGCTCGCTGTGCACGTTGGAGCCATTCGCCACCAGCGTCGGCGCCGCGACACAGTCGCGGGTCGGGCGGTCGGGTGGCGAGTGCGGCGAAACGCAAGTTGAAAACCCGGAGGCCTCGGTACGACCGACAATGCCAGCGGCTGGCGTGTTCCAGTAGCTGACCTCGAGCACGAACGACGTCGTGTTCGAGCCCGACGGGTTCGTGTACGAGAAGGTTCCGTCGTCCATGAAGCCATCGACGTCCCACGGCCCGTCAGCAGCGAACGAGTCACGCTGCGAGGTGCTTGCGTACCCGGGGAACCCGTCGTCGAGCATCGGCGACAGTCGGATCTCACTATTGAAGCCGCTGCGCCACGTTGCAGCCGTCGGAGCGGACGTCCAGTGCTTGATGTCGGCTCGGAACGTCTCGCCAGGGGCCAAAGTCACTGCGCCGAATGTCGTCGCCGACTCGTCGGGCGTCTCGATCTCCAGTTTGTCGAGACAGCCACCGCCCCCGTCGACCTGTGCCGTCGCAGGCGTAAACGGAACTGCCACGAGAATCGCAGCGACCATGCTGCCGGCGAGCAAATGTGCCAGTCCCCGGCGACCTGCCGTCCGTCGTGTTTCGATGTGTCGGTTCCCCATGTCAGACCCCTCTGCGCAATCGCTGCGTGAGATTTGGAACTTACAGTACCAAGATTTGGTTCCGCAAGTTCCAAATCAGAAGTCACGGAAAGGCGGTCCAACTCTGAAGGTCCGCAGGCACCTCTGCTGCCGGGTCGGGCTCGCACCACACCAGGAAGAGCGACAGTGCGAGCACCGATGCGCCATTCCATGGTCGATCGGGATCGCCGGTGAAGCTGAACGAGTCGAAGGACGGATCTTCGAGCATGCGCAACGCCGCTCCGTCGAGTACCGCAGTCAGGATGCTTGCGAAGTCGCCCCAGGTGAGATCCGCCTTTGGGCGAAAGCCGAAGATCTCGCCCATTGCTTCGAACAACGGCACGAACCGACTCCCGACATCAACGGTGTCGGTGGGCGCAGCATCGGCATCACTGAACCGCATTGCGGCGAGCGTGGAGACGTAGGCCCGCCAGCTCGGGGCCTCCGACAGCATCTCGAGGCGGTGGTTGAACCCGATCCGGATCATCTCGCGGAATAGATCAGCCTTCGCCGTGGCATCCCCCGATGCGAGAATCTCACCGGACTCGGCCAGAAGTTCGGCAACCAGATCGAACGATGGCTCAGCCTCGAGCCCTCCCTGAATCCGCTCGAGAAGTGCGGAGCGGAACTCGGCGAGCGCACCCTCGGGTCCATCGAAGATCCGATAGGCCGTCGTTCGAGGAACCCCGCTGCGGTCGATTGCTTCTTTCAGCGTCACCCGATCCAGACCCGGGGCGATGCCACGCTCCATCAGCGTCGCCCAACCAGCATCCAACAACGCGATGCGGGCTTGCTCACGCTTGAACTTCTCTTTGCCTCGAGTCCCGGCCACCGCCCTGTTCTATCGAGCAATCAGGCTGCTCCTCGTGTCGAAATCGGCTCAGGTGGGGTGACCGGGCGTAGGTCTCCGAACTCTGAAGTACCCCTTCGTCATACTGAACTGCATGACTCCGGGGACCGTCGCCGAGCGAGCGCAGCAGATCGCTGACGTGCGTGCGGGCGGTGCTGGTGACCGAGAAGCAATCCGGTCGGCGATGGTCTGTGTTCGTGAGATCGCGGCGTGGGCGGAGGCGCAACATGCCGCGTTGGTCGGACTCCTCTCTGCCGTCGATTCCTTCCCGGAAGCGACGATCGCCGAAGTGTCCAAGCGGTCTCTTTCCGATGCGTCGAAGTCCAAAGAGCGAGCCGAGACGCTCGACGCAGCGCCATCGATCGCGGCAGCATTGGAGGAGGGTGCCATCACCGCGGGCCACGTCGACGCGGTGACGCGAGCATCGGGCCGACTCGAGCCGGACCAGCGCGCTCACTTCGTCGATCGGGCCGAGTCGCTGGTCGCCGTGGCCGTGGCGGGTTCGGTCGACGAGTTCGCTCAGCGCCTGAATCGCGAGATCAAGCAGCTCCAGTCCGACGACGGCGAAGAGCGCCTGACCCGGCAACGCCGCAACGTTCGGCTCAACACGTGGACCGATGGCGACGGCATGTGGAATCTTCGCGGCAGATTCGACCCACTGAGCGGTCTCCGCCTGTCGCAGCAGCTCGACAGTGCAGTGCAGACGCTGTTTGCGGAGCAGACACCCGAGTTGTGCCCGTCGAACCCCATCGAGAAGAACAGGTTTCTTGCCGCTCATGCGCTCGCGCGACTCCTCGGCTCGGCGGGGTCGTCGGCCGAGGACAACTCCCCAGTTCGCATCGGGCGACAGAGCACGCGTGGCCGGGCGCGGGCAGAGTTCGTCGCGGTCATCGACGCTGACGCGCCTGGGCCGTGCGGGTGTGGCGCTGCGAGCAGCCACACAATGGTCGATTGGCCGATTCCGGTCGAGCTGCCACCCCGGGTGCTCGCAGAGTTGGCGTCGGACGCTGACGTCGTTGGCATCGTCGTTCGCAACGGTGTGGTGCTGCACGCACCAGGCGAGATGAACCTCGGCCGCAGCACCCGACTCGCGAGTCGAGATCAGCGGCGAGCGCTCCGCGGTCTCTATCGAGGGTGCGCGGTCCCTGGCTGTTCGGTCGAGTTCGATCGCTGCAAGATCCACCACGTCATCTGGTGGCGGCATGGAGGACTCACCGACCTCGCCAACCTGCTTCCGGTGTGCTCGAAGCACCACTCCAAGCTGCACGCCGACGGCTGGCTCGTCGAACTCAGCCCGAACCGAGAGCTATCGATCACGCTGCCCGACGGGCAGGTGATGTCGACCGGGCCACCCAGACGCAACGCCGCCTGAGTGCGGCACCCGGCAACGGGCTCGGTTGCCAACTTGAGCGTTCACCAACCCCTCGCGGGGCAGCGTCGCGCTGTGCTGAATCGATTGTTCTGAGTCGCAGTGGGGTCGACGCTGCCGTGGCCACCGGTGCCCGTCAGAGCGGATTCGTGATGGCGCCGGTTTCGGCACCTTGGACCAAGCGGGCGTACTTGCCGAGCACACCGCTCGTGTAGCGAGGGGCGTTGGGCTCCCAGCCCTGCTTGCGGGCCGCAAGCACATCGTCGGACACCTGAAGGTCGAGTGTCTTGGTGGGCACGTCGATGAGGATCATGTCGCCCTCTTCGACGAACGCGATCGGGCCGCCGTCGGCAGCTTCAGGAGCGACGTGCCCGATGCAGAAGCCCCACGTGCCGCCCGAGAATCGCCCGTCGGTGATGAGCGCACAGTCCCCGCCGCGCCCGGCGCCCTTCAACGCTCCGGTGATCGCGAGCATCTCGCGCATGCCCGGCCCGCCCTTCGGACCCTCGTAGCGGATCACGATGACGTCACCGGCGTTGATCTCGCCAGCCAGGATCGCTTCCATCGCGAACGATTCGTCGTCGTACACACGCGCCGGACCCTCGAAGTGCATCTGCTCGGCGGTGAGCCCGGCGACTTTGACGACCGAGCCTTCCGGAGCAAGCGACCCCGTGAGGATGTTGATGCCACCCTCGGAGTGGATTGGAGCGTCGACCGGATGAACGACCACACCGTCAGGCTCGGCGAGATCCATCTCCGCGAGGTTCTCGGCCATGGTCTTGCCGGTCACCGTCATGCAGTCACCGTTGATCATGTCGTTGTCGAGCAGGTGCTTGAGCACACCAGGCACACCGCCGACCTTGTCGAGGTCGCTCATGTGGAACTTGCCGCCCGGCGTCATGTCGGCGATGTGGGGCACCTTGTCGGCGATCCGGTTGAAATCGTCGAGTTCCAAGGCGACGCCGGCTTCGTTCGCGATGGCCAAGAGATGCAGGACCGCATTGGTCGATCCGCCGAGCGCCGACGTGAGCGCGATCGCGTTCTCGAACGCTGCCTTGGTCATGATCTTGCGCGGCGTGAGGCCCAGACGCAGCTGATTCACGACTGCCTCGCCCGCTCGGCGAGCATCGTCTTCACGCCGGGAGTCGATGGCAGGCGGCGAGGCCGAACCGGGCAGCGACATCCCGAGGGCTTCGGCGATCGAGCTCATCGTGTTCGCGGTGAACATGCCACCACAGGCGCCTTCGCCGGGGCATGCCTTGACTTCGATGTCGTGCAGTTCCTGATCGTCGATGGTGCCCGCAGCGTGGGCGCCCACCGCTTCGAACACCGAGGTGATGTCGAGCGCCTTGCCGTTGTGCTCGCCCGGCATGATCGAGCCGTTGTAGACGAACACCGAGGCGAGGTCGAGCCGAGCCGCAGCCATGAGCATGCCGGGGATCGACTTGTCACATCCAGCGAGCCCGACGAACCCGTCGAGACGCTCGGCGTGCATGACCGTCTCGACCGAGTCCGTGATCACTTCTCGCGACACGAGTGAAGCTCGCATCCCTTCGTGGCCCATCGAGATGCCGTCGGACACGGTGATGGTGCCGAACTCCATGCCGAACCCACCGGCTGCGTTCACGCCTGCCTTGGCGTGCTCGGCGAGCTTGCGCAGCGTCATATTGCAGGGGGTGACCTCATTCCACGCAGAGGCGAGCCCGATCTGCGGCTTCTCCCAGTCATCGTCGCCCATGCCGATCGCTCGCAGCATCGAGCGCGACGGCGCCTTTTGCATGCCGTCGGTGACGTCGCGCGAACGCGGCTTCACATCGACAGGTGTGTCGTTCGCTGATGGCGTCTCGGATTCGCTCATGGCGACGAGAGTAGCGGTGCGAGTCAAGGCGGGTCCTGGTGCTCTGAGCACCTGACGAGACCGATCGGCGTGGACCGCGGCAGAATGGGACCCATGGCCACTGTTCGAGAGACGAACCTGCCGGGCATCGGCGTCAAGCACGACTTCACGACCGACGACGGACGCGAGGTGGGCGTGCTCGTCCACCGCGATGGACGACGCGACATCGTCGTCTACGACGCGGAGGACCCCGATACGTGCAGCGCCCAAATCAGCTTCTCCGCGCCCGACACCCGCACGCTGTCGGAACTGCTTGGAGCCAGCCGCGTCACCGAGGCGATCGGAGCCGTCACGCAAGAAATCGAAGGCCTCAACATCGAATGGCTCCCGATCGAGCCTGACTCCCCGGCCGTCGGCGTGACCATCGGTGAGGGCGCCTACCGCACCAAGACCGGTGCATCGATCGTCGCCGTCGTTCGAGCAGACGCTCCGCACCCTGCGCCCGACCCCGACTTCCGCATCGAGAACGGTGACGTCGTCGTCGCAGCGGGAACCGCCGACGGCCTCGCAGCCCTGACCGATCTGATCGCCGTCTCCTGACGAACTCGACGAGTCAGTCGCCCAACGAGTCGATGAGTGGCGCATGTCGTCCATGAGCCTGATCGCCGCCGGAAGCGCCGAAGACGCGCTCGCATTCATCGAGATCGGCGCCGTGGCGCTCGGCTTGGCCGTGCTCGCACGCATCGCGGGCCGCATCGGTATCACTGCGGTCCCGCTGTACCTCGTTGCCGGGCTCGCGTTCGGCGAAGGAGGCATCGCCGAAGTCGACGTGAGCGAGGACTTCATCTCGCTGGCCGCCGAGATCGGTGTGCTGCTCCTGCTGTTCACCCTCGGCTTGGAATACAGCGAGTCAGAGTTGAAGTCAGGCCTCAAGACCGGCATCCCACCTGGTCTCGTCGACATGCTCGCCAACGCGCTCCCCGGCGTCGGACTCGGGCTCATCCTGGGCTGGGAACCGCTCGCCGCCGTGCTTCTCGGCGGTGTCACCTGGGTGTCGTCGAGCGGCATCATCTCGAAGGTCCTCGCCGACCTCGGACGCTTGGCCAACCGCGAAACGCCAGCGATCCTCAACCTGCTGGTCATCGAGGACCTCGCCATGGCGGTGTATCTGCCGGTGGTGGCAGCGCTGATCGTCGGTGGGACCGTCGCCGAGATCTCCACCAGCGTCACCATTGCGCTCGTCACGGTGGTGGTGATCCTGTTCGCGGCGCTGCGATTCGGCCGCCGCTTCACCTCGCTGCTCGGCGGTGGGTCTGACGAATCGCTGCTGCTCGGCGTGTTCGGCGTGACGCTGCTGGTTGCGGGCGGCGCCCAATCGTTGGAGGTCTCGGGAGCGATCGGTGCGTTCCTGGTCGGTCTTGCGCTGTCGGGTCCGGTCGCCGAACGGGCCGAGCGGTTGATGAGCCCACTCCAAGATCTGTTCGCCGCGACGTTCTTCGTGTTCTTCTCGTTCCAGATCGATCCGGCTGATCTGTTCGCGAGCGCGCTCCCTGCAGTCGGACTCGCTGTCGTCACGATGACGGCGAAGCTGGGAACCGGCTGGTACGCCGGGCGCCGGATCGGTGCCGGGCCACGAGGTCGATTCCGAGTCGGCACCGCACTGATGGCACGCGGCGAGTTCTCGATCGTGATCGCTGCGCTCGGTGCCGACCTCGCCGACGGACCGGAGCTCGGAGCGCTCGCAGCCGGCTACGTGCTCGTCACCGCCATCATCGGCCCGATCGCCTCACGCTTCGCAGACCGGGTCCCGCTCGGGCGTCTCGCCACAGCCTGACCCCGCAATCGATCTGCACAGAACGGCCGTGGAAGACTGACCAGATGACGGACCTGCTGACCGAAGCTGCGACCACGGGCACCGACGTGCAGCTCGATCCACTGCTCGACACCGCCGGCGCACAAGCGATCAATTCCGCCGTGCTCGCGGGCGGGCCGTACGGCCTCTACGCCGCAGAGCAGTCACACGGTCCGCTGGAATCAAAGGTCGCCGAACGTTACGACGCAGCTCGCAACTACATCGCAACCGGCGGATACCGAGGAGTTCAGGAACCGCCGACCACGCTGATCCGCCGCACCGGCTACTTCCGATCAACGCTCATGCAGGGCAAGCGGTCGGTCACACCGGGCTTCGAGACGCTGAACAACCTGCCAGCGCTCTACGACGCCGCTCGCAGCATCCACGGCCGAGATGTCGTCGAGCCGGCGATCCTGTATCTCAACCTGTTGGTCCCGGGTCAGGAATTGGCGGTACACATCGACGTACCGGAGTTCGCCGGCGCGGAACGGTCGATCACTCCACAGTGGCTGCTCGTCATCATGCGAGCTTGCGGGCTCTTCGAAGATCTCAGAGTTCCGATCGCCACCGGCATCACCTACTTCGGGAACGCGCCGGGTGGCGCGCTTCGGCACTACCCGGACGGCCCGTCGGGCCCAGGTCAGCGCTTCGAACCCGGCGACAACACCGCCATGGTGCTCGACACCGACTCGCGCTACCACGGCGTCGAGCGCGTCGGAAGCGCCGACGAACCAGCGCCCGTCGAGATCGTCGCTGGGGCAACGCTCGAACAGCGCGATGGCCGGTGGGCGATGTCCGGGCCAGACGGCACCGAGCTCCGCACCTATGACAACGACGAGGTCCGCATCTCGATCTCGTGGAAGGCGTACTGCTTTCGCGACGAGGCAGAGCGAGCCGCGTTCGAGGCCG
The DNA here is from genome assembly GCA_938044705.1 of uncultured Ilumatobacter sp. GTDB lineage: Bacteria > Actinomycetota > Acidimicrobiia > Acidimicrobiales > Ilumatobacteraceae > Ilumatobacter_A. Next base: position 8,083 of record CALIOL010000281.1, read on the forward strand.
CTCGGGGAACCCTCACGATCGCCGAGATCGAGCGACGGCTCTACGCCGATCTCCGTTCACGTGGTCTGATCGCCGCAACCGACACGCCCCACCTTCCCGACATCGTCGACCTGCTGATCGACACGTACCAGACCTTCCCGGACGTCACCGCAGGTACCTGAGGACGCCAGCCCTCGGTAGCTTGCTCTGGTGACCTCGTCGAAGAAATCGTTCGCCACCACCCACGACGGCCTGAAACAACTTCGACGACGTTGGGCGCCGAGTGGCACACCTCGTGCCGCCATGCTGCTCGTTCACGGGATCGGCGAGCACTGCGGCCGCTACGAGCATGTCGGCGACGCCTTCGCGAAGGCCGGAGTGGACGTGCTCGCCTACGACCAGCGCGGTTTCGGGGAATCCGAGGGCGAGCGCGGCCACATCGAGACCTTCGACGAGTACCTCGCCGACGTCGAACCCTTGATCGCTGATCGCCGCGAGCTCGGCGTGCCCGTCGTGCTGTTCGGACACTCACTCGGCGGGCTGGTCTGCACGGCCTACCTGCTCGGCGAGCGACCGCAACCCGACTACGCCGTGCTGTCGTCCCCAGCCCTCGCTGCGGACCTGCCCGCGTGGCAACGCGTCGGCGCGCCGATCCTCGGTGCGGTGGCTCCGAAACTGCGAGTGCCTGCCGACTTCGACGGCAGCATCCTCTCGCGCGACCGGCAGGTGCAGATCGACTACGAGAACGATCCGTTGCGCGTCCCGTCATCGACCGCTCGACTCGGCCGAGAGATCTTGCGGACGATGCAGGCCGTCGCGACATCGCTCGACCGACTTCGGGTCCCGACCTACGTCCTCCACGGGGCCGCCGACAAGCTGGTGCCGAGCTCTGCCTCCGAACCACTCGAATCGCTCCCGAACGTCACGCGGCGCGTCTGGGCTGACCTTCGCCACGAATGCTTGAACGAGCCGGAGCAGAACGACGTCATCGCCGAGATCGTGACCTGGCTCGACGACCAGCTCGCGAGTACGCCGTCGGAGGACACCGATGCCTGACGAAGATCTCGCCGCAACCGGCGCGGCAGACTCCACCCAAGACCCCGACATGGACCGCATCCATCGGGCCACGATCGAATTCGGCCTCGATCCGGCTCAGGCCGAACACTTCCAACTGCTCGTCGACGCCGTCTCCGAGCCGAGCACTCCGTCGGTCGCCGCATCGGCGCTCGCCGAAGCGCTCGCCGACCCGGTCGTCGCCGAAGCTGCGTGGACCCGATGGTCCGACGACGATCTTCTCGGTGGCGCACTCGACCCGCTCGTCGCCGCCCTCGACGACCAGACCGACGGCGGGACAGCCTGGCTCCGGGCACGACAGCACGCCTGGTTCGGGCGCACCGACGACGCCCTCGAAGTGCTCGAAGAATCGAGGGACTCCGGTCACCCGCTGATCCTCTGCGAGCTCGCCGCGATCGAAGCCGACCGCGGTAACCCGGTCGCGGCCCGAGAACTGTTGCGCCAGGCCGGAGTCGACGTCGACATCGATCTCGACACCGAGTTCGACCCACGCACCGCCGATCACGGCTTCGGCGCCGAACTGGCCGAGGAGATCGCGCCGTTCGCTGCGATCCGACCCAAGGCCATGGCTGGGCGGAACGATCGCTGTCCGTGCGGGTCGGGCAAGAAGTACAAGCAGTGCCATCTCGGCAACGAGCTGCACTCACTCAACGACCGATCAGGGTGGCTGTACGTGAAGCTGATGCGCTTCATCGGCGTCAACAGCGCGAGCTTTCCGGCGGCGATCGCCGACGACGTGGTCGATGGCGTGGTCGCGGAAGATCTTCGCTCGATGGTGCACGAGTCGTATCTGCCCGTCGATCTCGCGTTGTTCGAAGGCGGGGTTGCGCAATGGTTCCTCGACGCGAAACGCACGCTCCTGCCGAACGACGAAGCCGAGTTGGCGCAGCGGTGGATCGACGCAACGCGCAGCGTCTACGAAGTCGAGCGGTCTCGGGCGGGGCGGATGGACCTCATCGACCTCGCGACGCGCAAGCGAATGACCGTGGTCGACACCGTTCCCGACGAACCTCTCGAGCCGGGATGGAAGCTGATCGGACGCCTCGTGCCCGTTGGAGACTCATTCCGTGCGTTCGGTGGGTTCCTGCCGATCAACGAGGACATGGTCGACGTGATGCTCGAAGCATTTGCGACGCGCACACTCGAAACGGTTGCGATCGCGATCGGTCAGATCTTCGACACGGCCGCCACCCAAGACGAGATTCAGGACTTGTTCGCGCAGAGCCTCGATACCGGTGAATTGCAAGCGCTCGCAGACGAATTCAGCGGCGACGCCGACTGAACGCTCAACCGCCGAGTTCGATGATGGTCCAACCGTCGAGCTCGGCAGTCGAACACGATTCCGCGGTCGTGATGAGGATGCGTTCGTCGGCTGTCGACGCTTCGGGGAACGCCTCGATCTCCTCGAACGAGCACGGCCTGAACGCATCCTGGTTCGCCCACTCGAGCTCCGATTGATAGGCGTGGATGCTCTGCATCTCTGTGCCGCGCACGAACGCCAGCGCGAACTCGGCGTACTGCTGATCGTCGAGGCCGTCGAGTGTCGCTGGCACGCGACTCAGCGATGACGCCATCGGCTGCGACACGTCGACGACGACGAACACCTGCTCCGTGTCCCGTGTCGCCGTGGTCAGGCCACTGAGCGCGACGAACGCCGCCACCACCCCGGTCGCCCAGATCGCCAACGGCTTCATCGCTCGAACCTCATCGCCTCGGGTCAGCCGCCTGCGTTGAACAGTGCGGCGATCTTGAACTCGACGTCGTCCTGGTCGGCGTTGATGCTCGCCGCCTCGACGAGTGTCGAGAGACGACCCAGTTCGTCCAGATTCGCTTCGAAACCGACGGTGTACACCGGGATCCGCAGACCTGCGATCGTGTTGTCGACGTTGTCGAAGCTCAGGCCGTCGGTTGTCTGGCCATCGGTCAACACCACGAGCAGCGTCTTGACGTCTGGGTTGGCGGCGGCTTCGGCTTCCAGCATCGACAACCCGAGCACGACGCCGTCGTACATGGCGGTACCGCCACCGGGCGAGAGGTCTTCCGCGACCGCGGTGTAGCGGCCTTGCTGGTTGAGGTCGAACTCGGCGATGGGCAGTCGGAGCGACGCACGATCGTCGAACTCGACGATCCCGACGCGGGTTTCGGCCTTGATGAACTCGCGCGCTGACAGCATCGCCAGCTGGAGCGCCTGGATCCGTGACCCCGCCATCGAGCCGGAAACATCGACGACGAACACCGTCGAAACGGGCCGACCACCGTCCTTCTTGTCTTTCCAGATCGCTTGCGCGTCGATCAGCGTGTTTCCACCCGGTGTGCCGATCCCGGGCTCGTACGCCGGCGGGTCGAACCCGTAGTCGACAGCGAGATCTGAGAAGTTGTCGTCGGCAAACTGGGCGAACAGCTCGAGGACCTCGGTGGTCTGCGCATCGGCGTCTCCCACGGCGTACAGCGGGTTGTCGTGGCGCACACCGAACGGGATGAACTCGAACCCTGATTGCAGCGAGTCGGTCTGAGCAAAGGTTTGGTACTCCATCACGAAGGTGTCCAGGGTGCCGGTGTCACTCTCGACGGAGTCACGCATCTGCAGCGTGGTCAGCGCAACGAACGGAACCTGGCGTTGGAACTGTTCGAACACGCTGGCGACGTCCGGCGACGTGATTCGCGATTCATCTCCCTCTGCGATCGCGTCCAGCACCGTCACGAGGAAGTTCAGTCCGGTACTCGACGCGAACGGGTCGGTGTAGCCCATCACGAGGTCACCAGCGATCACCGCGTCAACGAGGGTCTCGGGCGTTGCCTCCCCGTATGCCGCACGTACTTCCTCGGCGGTTTCGGTCTTCATCACGATGCCGGCCGTGTTGGCGACCAACGATTGGTCGATCTCCGTCATGGGTTGGAACTCAGCAGCCATCTCGACCCAGAGCTGGTTCGAGGGGCTGAAGGCATCGGGGACGTAGGTGCCGCTCGCGATGAACTGATACCCCGTGCCCGAGGCGATCCGACGAATGTCGACGCCGGCAGTCGAACCGTCTTCGAGCGTGATCGACGCGTTGTTGAACGCCGCAGCTGCTTCGTTGATCCAGCCGTCGGTGTCGTCGCCGGACTTTTCGGTCGACGCGAAGATCTCGACGGTGACATCGGCGCCGCGTGCGACCTCTGACAGCTCGAACGTGTCGATGCTGGGCAGCGTCGCGGCGAGGTCGGCACCGGAGGGCGGCGGGATCGCGGCTCGGCGAGAAACCGTGTCGTCGATCCAATCGATGTCGTCCACGAATTCGTTCAGCCGTTCGGCCGCCTCGTCACGCTCGAGTGGTGCGCCATCATCTCCAGCGCCGCACGACGCAGCGACGAGTACCGCGACGACTGCGGCTCCCAGCGTGTGTTTGACGTTGTGTTTCATCGAATCCCTCTCAGATCTCGAACGTGACATCTCG
>CALIOL010000282.1 GCA_938044705.1 uncultured Ilumatobacter sp.
GTGAACGTGAAGTCTTCTTGGAGCGTGTCGGCCGTGTACGCGAGCGTTGCCGAGTTGTCGATATCGGTACCCCGCGCCGCTTCCTGAATCCTCACCCTGAAGATGAGGGTTGCAGATTCGCCCGGCGTCAGCTCGCCACCGCCCGGACCCGTTCCGGGACCATCGCCGACTGGCGCGACCACCTGCGTCCCATCGAAAGATCCGGATCCGTTGGTCACGGACACGATGTTCTCGAACGTCGTCCCCGTCGGGATCACGTCCCGCATGATGGCGTTCACGGCTGCGTCATTGCCGGTGTTCTCGAACACCACGGTGTATTCCAGGACGTCGCCAGGAACCGCATCGCCACCGTTCAGGTCGACGACGGTCTTGTTGATCTCGGGAAACTCGGGAACGAACAGGTCGATCGCCGTGGTGAGCACGCCGGGATACCACCAGTCACCAACGGTCTGGAAGCGAATCGTCGTGTCCTCCTGACCGTTCTCGAGCGTGTTGACGGTGGCGAACTCATCGATGTCCACGCTCAAGTTGTTGACGTAGGCCGGATTCGACGCGGTCGTCGGAACGCCGCCGTCCGAGATCGAGCCGTTGCCGAAGTTGGTCGCCGGGTTCGACGCATCGGTCAGGTTCTCGAAGTCGTTCGCCGGGCTCGAATCGGTATCGATGAGCACCTGGTCACCTGTGAAGCGACCATCACCCTCGTACGCGACGATGCCGATCTCAGCGTTCACGTCGCCGAACGGCGGTGTGAGGAACCCGGTAATCGGGACGTCGAGCAGCGGGTCGTTGGCGGTCACGCGCCCGAACCCTTCGAACACGTTGAGGTTACGAACCGGCAGACCGGGGTTCTCGTAAACGACGACCATCGACCATGCTGCGTAGCGACCGCCGCCGGTGAGCCGCTGGATGTTGCCAGCCCAGTAGTCGCCGGGGCCCGCCGCTTGGACGAGCCCGGTGATGTCGGCCGCGGTCTGGTAGAGGCTGCCGGCGTTGTCGACGGTCCCGGTGATGGTCTGATAGCTGGTCGCCCCTGGAAGCAGCAAGCTCAGTTCGTCGCGGTCCGCACTGTTCGAGTTCGCACTCCAGTACAAGCCGGCGTAGAGCACGGTGCTCCCCGCCGGCGGCGCAAAGGTTGCCATCGACGAGTTCGTCGTCTGCGCCGCGAGCGCTGCCGAGAGCACCCCGTCGTCGGCGTCGAGATCAACCATCGAGAAGTTGTTGTTGCTCTGGTTCACCGTGCCGGCAAGCGCACCCACGCAGTTTGCGCTCGTGCCGCAGGTCAGCAAGGCGTTACCAACGATGTCGATCGCTCCTGTGGTGTTCGTCGAGAACGCCGGAGGGGTAAAGCTGTCGATGAGCTCTGCGTTCGCGACCGGGGCGTCAGCGCCGGGGTAGGCGTCGAGCACGACCGGCATCGACCCGACAACGAGCGCGGCAGTAACGAACAGGCGCAACCTGAGAGACGTGCGTGCGCGCAGACGTGACATTTGGTCAGTATTCCACGCAACGTGGTTGCATTGACGCTTTCAGCAGACTCTTCACCCAATGAAGACGTCGCCTTGATGTGAATTGTCGCGAAGTTCCGAAGGAACTCCACGACGACAGCGTGCTATCGTGGAGATCGATGAGTTTCCAGGCGCGCTTGCTTCTGCTTATGTAGGGCGTTCGCTGCTGCACCGCGTTCGCCCGCCCCCGCCCCTCGGCCGGGGGCTCTTTCATTTTTCAGGCCACGTTCGCACCGCTTCACTCGCTCATCGATTCTGATCACCCGGAGATTTCTCATGCCCCCGCAACCTGCCACCCCGGCCAAGATGCCGTTCGACAAGTACACCCCGTTCGTCCCCATCGTGCTCGAAGACCGCACGTGGCCGAACGTCACGATCAACACTGCACCCAGGTGGTGCTCGGTTGATCTCCGAGACGGCAACCAGGCCCTCATCGACCCCATGGACCCCGCCCGCAAGCTGCGGATGTTCACCGAACTCGTCGACATGGGCTTCAAGGAGATCGAGATCGGCTTCCCGTCGGCAAGCCAGCCCGACTTCGACTTCCTCCGCCAGCTGATCGACGACGACCTGATCCCCGATGACGTGTGGATCCAAGTGCTCGTGCAGTGTCGTCAAGAACTCATCGAGCGCACCTACGAAGGGCTCGCGGGAGCACCGCGAGCGATCGTGCACTTCTACAACTCGACGAACCCGCTCCAGCGCGAGGTCGTGTTCCGGATGGACGAAGCCGGCATCAAGCAGGTCGCCGTCGACGGCGCCACCATGTGCAAAGCAGCCGAAGCCACCCTGCCGCCCCGTGCTGACGGATCGGCGACCGAGATCCGTTACGAGTACAGCCCGGAGAGCTTCACGCTCACCGAACCCGAGTATTCGATCGAGGTCTGCGAAGCCGTCATGGACATCATCGAGCCGACAAGCGAGGACCCGATCATCCTCAACCTCCCGGCCACCGTCGAGTGCTACTCCCCCAACGTCTACGGCGACGTGATCGAGTGGTTCGGGCGCACCATCAAAGACCGCGATGCGGTGATCGTCTCGCTGCACCCCCACAACGATCGCGGGTGTGCGGTCGCTGCTGCGGAGTTCGGCGTGATGGCCGGCGCCGACCGGGTGGAAGGCACACTGTTCGGTAACGGCGAGCGAACCGGCAACGTCGACGTGGTCAACCTCGCCATGAACCTGTTCATGAACGGGGTCGATCCCGAACTCGACATCACGGACATCGACAAGCTGCGTCGAGTCGCCGAGTACTGCAACCGCCTACCGGTCTCACCCCGTCACCCGTACGTCGGCGACCTCGTCTACACCGCGTTCTCAGGAAGTCACCAGGACGCGATCAAGAAGGGCCTCGATGCGCTCGACGCACGCCGAGACCCACAATCAGGCGAATACGACCGGTTCGCAGTGCCGTACCTGCCGATCGACCCCAAACACGTGGGCCGCTCGTACGAAGCGGTGATCCGAGTGAACAGCCAGTCCGGCAAGGGCGGCGTGGCCTACGTGATGAAGACCGAGCACGGGTTCGACCTCCCGCGTCGCCTGCAGATCGAGTTCTCCAAGACGATTCAACACATCACCGAAGACACCGGAACCGAGATCGGCCCAGGCGTCATGTGGGATCAGTTCCAGTCCGAGTATCTCCCAGCCCAGCCGTCGTTCGTGCTGCGCTCGCACGAACTGAACACGAGCTCGTCGGAAGACAGTGGCCACACGGTCATTCAGGCTCAAGTCGAGGTTGATGGTAACGCTACGTCGATTCGCGGCGAAGGAGACGGTCCTGTGGAAGCATTCGTGTCCGCGCTGATCGCAGAATTCGGCGACCGGGTCGGCAACGACTTCGACGTCCTCGACTACGCAGAGCACGCGATCGGCCAAGGCGCCGACACGATGGCGGTTGCCTACCTGGAAACCGTGCGCGCCGACGGCGATATCCGCTGGGGTGTCGGACGGAGCCCGAACATCACGACCGCGTCGCTCCGTGGCGTGCTCGCCGCGTTCGAACGCCAGGCCACTCCGACCTGACGCGACGACTCAGTCGAACTCCTGACCGATCCAACCGCGACGCGCCGCGAGCACGATGAGCTCGGCGCGCGACTGGACATCGAACTGCCGCTCGAGTCGGTTCAGCACTCGATACGCGGTCCG
>CALIOL010000283.1 GCA_938044705.1 uncultured Ilumatobacter sp.
AACTCGCTCGTCAACCCGAGCAAGAAGCTGACCTTCGTCGGATCGGACCCCAACGACTGGTGGGTCGCGTACATCATGGAAGACGGCGACGGCAACGAGCGCATCCTCGCGACGCGTCAAGGCATGACCGGATTCGGCCCCGTCGAGACCTGCGACTGACGTGCACGCGAGGCATCGGCGGCGTTCGGCAGGTTGTCTAATCTGCGCCGATGGGAGCGACGACGTCAGGTATGCGGCCATCGATCGACCCGACTGTTCCGGACGACGAAGCCGACCTCCCGTCGATCGCCGAGTCGGAGATTCCCGACTTTCGCGACCAGGCGAAGGAATGGCTCGGTGCGAACAACGCATCCGACCAGAGGGTGGTCATCGCCTTCGCGCTGGGTATCACGGTCTTCGCCATTCTGTATCAGGCGTGGTGGGCGGCAGCGCTCGCCGGCTGCATCCTGCTGGTGCTGCCGTTCCGATGGGTCGCCGGACCGCACTTCCGTCGCGGCAACATCCGCCGGGGCATCCTCTGGGCGAACCTCGGCTCGTGGTACCTGCTGTTCCCGTTGGTCATCATCCTGCCCGACACGCTGCCGATCGCGATGCAGAACATCATCGGTCCGGTGATCCTCGCGGCGACGTATCTGGACCGCACGTTCGTGAAACGGATGGTGCCATTCACGATCGCCATTGCGATCGCAGTGTCGACCATCAGCCTCACGACCGATGGAGTGGGTCTCGACGAAGCAGGACCTCGGTGGGCATACCTCACCGTGCTGATCGCCTACATCGGGGCGAACCTCTGGCTCGTCATGGGTGACATCCAGGAACTGAATCTGGTGCACCTCCGCAGCTTGCAGCGCGCCGTGCAGCACAACCGCGAACTGCGCGCTGCAGACCGCGAGCTACGCGAGTCGCGGCGCCGACTCCTGCTCGCCGCCGACCAGGAGCGAGTTCGACTCGAGCAGGACCTGCACGATGGCGCTCAGCAGCGCCTGGTATCGCTCGCGCTCCAGCTCCGGCTGTCGGCCGAGCTGGCCGACGAAGGTCGTGCTCCCACCAGCGAGTCGCTGATGGCGATGCATCAGGCCGCAGTCGACGCGGTCGAGGAGGTTCGCACACTGGCGCAGGGTGTGTACCCCGCGCGGTTGCGCGAGCTCGGTCTGGCGCGTGCGTTGCGAGCGGTCGCTCGACGGTCGGCGCTGCGGATCACGATCGACGACTCCACCTCGACCGAACTCGACGAGGGCACACAGGTGGCGCTGTACTTCGTGTGCGTCGAGGCGATCCAGAACGCGACGAAACACTGCGGTCCCGATTCCGCGATCGAGATCACCCTCGCCGAGGACGGCGACGAATTGCTCGTGTCCGTTGCCGACGACGGCCCAGGGTTCGACCCGTCGGCACACATCGACTCGCGGGGCCTGAGCAACATGGCCGACCGAGTCGGCGCGCTCGGTGGCGAACTCCAGATCGACACCGAGCTCGGATCGGGTACCACGGTCATCGCTCGACTTCCCAGCGCGATCACCGAGCTCGACGAGGTCAGCGCATGAGAAGGGTCGTCATCGCCGACGATGCGCTGCTGTTGCGCCAAGGTGTCTCAGCGGTGCTGGCAACACTCGACGGCATCGAGGTCGTGGCCGAGGCGGAGGACCATCCGAGCCTGATGGCCGCGGTCGATGAGCATCGGCCCGACCTCGTGGTGACCGATGTTCGGATGCCGCCGACGCTCACCAACGAGGGGATCAGAGCGGCCCGCGAGATCCGCTCGGAGCACCCCGACACCGGCGTGATCGTCTTGAGCCAGTACCTCGACGCCGACTACGTCATCGAGTTGTTCGAGGACGGCACCGAGGGTCTCGCCTACATGCTGAAGGAGAACGTCGCCGATCGCAGTCAGCTCGCCGGTGCGATCGATGCGGTGTGTTCGTCGAGTTCCTTCATCGACGCCGCTGCAGTCGAGGTGTTCGTTGCGGCTCGGGCGCGACGACCGTCGCCGCTCGACGAGCTGACCGAGCGCGAACGTGACGTGCTCTCACTGATCGCCGAGGGGTTGCGCAACAGTGCTGTGGCAGCACGCTTGCACCTGAGCGAGAAGTCGGTCGAGAAGCACATCAACTCGATCTTCTCGAAGCTTCACCTCACCGATCAACCCGAGAGCAACCGACGTGTCCGCTCGGTGCTCGTCTGGCTGTCCGAACACTGACGTCCGCGGCCGGGCACCGTTGTGACGTCGAGGCTGTCTTTGTGCGTCGGACGGTTGACAGCACATTTCCAAGCCTTCATCGTGAAACCGTGACCTGAACGTGGTCATCAGCGGGCTCCAACGAACGGAGATCGATGATGAAGAAACTGCTTCTTGCTCTCGCCATGACCGTTTCCGCGGTGATCGTCTCGCAAACCGCAGCCCCACCACCCGTTTCGGCTGGCACCGGAGTCGAGTGCGACATCGTGAACGGTTGCGAGGACTACGCAACTCGTCTCGTGCGGATCGCCAACGAGGAGTGGAATCGGTGGGACTACGGCCGCACGCAAGAGTGCAACTACGTCACGCGCGTCGACAGCTACTGGGCATCAGCAGGTTCGCTGAGCGGATGTCGGGACGCGTGGTCGGCGGCGTTCATCTCCTGGGTTCAGATGCAGGCGGGCGACGACGGTGCGTTCACCGCCTCGAACAGCCACTCGACGTACATCGTGCAAGGCATCGATGACCGTGAGGCCGGCCGCAGCGCGCTGTACAAGACCTACCGCTCGAGCGAACTCGAGCCGAGGCTCGGCGACCTGGTGTGTCGCGGCCGCGGCACTGCGTCGGGCTACGACTACGACGACATGAAGAGCGTGCGAGCGTTCACGTCGCACTGCGACCTGGTGGTGTGGGCGAGCACGACGCACATCGCTGTGATCGGCGGCAACGTGAGCCCGGCATCGGGCGTGACGTGCCTCTACGGCGACAGCGGCTGCACCGTCAACCGCAAGTTTCTGTCGCTGAGCAGCGGCAAGCTCTCCTTTGCCGACGCCGCAGTCGTCATGCGCCTGAGCGTCAGCAGCCCGAACCCACCGGGCGGTCCGTTCTGAGATCAGTCGGTCGGCTGGTCGTACTGCATTGCGAGGACCGGGTTTCCGCCCGGGTCTCGAAAGGCGAGCAGACGTCCGACCTCGGGGATGGCGAAGCGCTCCATCAGAATCACTCCGCCGGCTGCCACGACCTTGTCGTAGATCTCGTCGATGTCGTCGACGCCGAAGCTGCACTCGAAACCTCTCGTCGGGTCGTCTTCGAGAAGCTGTCGGCGCTGTTGGATCGCGCCCATCGGCGCCGTGCCGGCCTCGTTCATGATCTGGACGAAGCCGGGCGGGCCGTACTCACGAAACGACCAGCCGAACACCTGCTCATAGAAGGCCTGCGTTGCCTCGACGTCGTCGGTGTTGATCGCGAAGTGCGTCAGTTTCGGTGCCATGGGAGTGAGCTTCTCACCTGTGATCGCGCATCACAGTGTCAGCGTTCCGCGGCCACCGCAAGGCCGTCGGCGAACTGGTCGAACGAGTCAGTCATGTCAGGGATGGCTTTGGTGATCAACCCAGCCATCGGTCCGGAGAACACCTCGACCATGGAGAAGTGGCACGACCCGTCGCCGACCGAGCGAACGGTGTAGGTCCGCACGCCCGTGAACAGACCGAGGGGCATGCCGTCGGACCAGATCATGATGCCCGGCGTCGACGCTGACGGCGCTGTCATCTGGTTGACCTTCAGCGTGAACGTGCGCTTCGGGTCGAGCACCGAGACGACCTTGATCTTGCGACCGACCTCGATCGGACCCTCGATGCTGAGCACCGCGTCGTTCCAATCGTCGTAACTCCCGGCGTCGGTCAACAACCGCCACACGGTGTGCGCCGGTGCATCGATCAGCCGTTCGACGGCATACGAGCGTGCGCCCATCAGCGCGCCCGCATCCGGTTGTTGCGTGCGTTGTGTTCGACCTCGGCCAGGCCGAGCACCTCCAGGACCGGCGGGACGTAGTTTCCGAAACGACCTCGGTAGCCCTTGCGCAACCCGTACCAGCCCTCGACAGGGTTTGCCTCGGAGCGCGCCCACGCTTCAACCGTGTCGGGTTTGGTCGGCTTGCCCTCGTCTGCGTTTCCGAGCGCCATCCAGTCCCCGTGCTCGACAAGCATCGCGTGGAGGTCTTCGATGCAGCGCAGCTGGTAGCTCAACTTGGTGGAACCCACGCGGATCATGAGCGCTGGTGGGTCGGCCTCCTGGTCTCGCCAGGCATCGAACTCGGACTTGCCCGGTGGTGTGGTGAGAATCCAAGGATCATCGGGTGTGCCCTCGCCTTCGATGTGCAGTGGCGAGTTGTCGTCGGTGTCTGTCATGCGTGCGTGGCTCCGTGTGGTCGCTCGGTCGGGTGCCCAGATCATGACAACCCACTCATGACACCATGTGTCATGAATTCTCGGATTGCTGCGAGAATTTGCAGATGCGCGCCGGTCGATTGTTGAACCTGCTCCTCGCGCTTCAGAACGGCGGACGCCAAACAGCCGGAGAGCTCGCCGACCGACTTCAGGTGTCCGAGCGCACCGTGCTGCGCGACATCGACGTGCTCTCAGGCGCAGGAGTTCCGGTGTTCGGTGTGCGTGGCCCGGGTGGCGGCTTCGAACTCCTGGACACCTTCGAGCAGGAAGTTCCGCCACTTGCACCCGGGCTGAACGCGGGGACCGGTCCGCTGCGAAGAGTGCGGGTTCGACTCTCGCCCGGGGTGCTCCAACTCGCCCTCGTGCGCGGGCAACCCGAAGGTTGGCGACCACGCAGTCACGCCCAGGCGCCGCCAGATCGGCCCGATTGGATCGAAGGGTCGTTTCGTTTCGACTCCTATGACGCCGCAGTGCGCGAGCTCGCCACGCTCGCGCCGGACATCGAAGTCCTGCTTCCGGCCGAGCTCCGCACGACGATGGCCGAGATCGGACGACGAATCACCGAACTCCACGAGTCGGGTTCTGGGCTCACACCCTCGTGAAGCCGGTGATGTCAGCGGTGAGATGGGTTTCGGTGAACGTGAACAAGCACACTCGGCCTTGATCATCGAGCGACGCGATGATCTCGTTGCCGCCGTTGACACCGCCCACGTAGTTGAGGCTCGACGCCAGCGGCGGCTCGCCTCCACACGGGAACGCCGTGACGTAGCCGATGTCGACGGGGCGGACCGCTGTCAGATTCAGTGCGACGGTCGTTGCGTCCTCACTGATTCCCGCGCGACCCGCGATCTGCAGCTCCAAGGTCGACCCGGCTGGACGGGCGCCGTCTCCTTCGAACTGACCATCGACCGTCGACCCCGCCTCGCGTGAATCGAGCAGCCGGACCGGTGCGTCAAGCGATTGGTAGTTGTTCGGGCGCTCCTGGATGAAGCCGACCACGTCGACGGTGAGATCCACTGCGCTGCTCGAGAAGATGCAGATGCTGCTCTCATAGGGGTCGGTGTTCATCACGACCTCGTTGCCGCGAGTCACTCCTGCTACGTAGTTCAAGCTCGATGCGAGCGGCATGTCGGTCTCGCAGTTCCAGATCGTGAGGAATCCAGATGCTTCGGGGCGGATGGCGGTGACGTAGAGCGTTGCTGACTGAGCATCGGGGTCGACGTCGCCGCGGCCTCGAATCGACACTTCAACGGTCTGGCCGGCGCCGACTTGTCCGAAGCCTTGCGACTCGCCGTCGACGGTCGCTCCAGCCGCTCGGCTATCGAGGAAGCGCGCCGGCTCGATTGGCTTGTACGGCGATCGCGATCCGACGTAGCCCACGACGTCGATCGTCACGTGGGTCTCCGCAGAGGTGAACAGGCACAGGGCCGCATCCCCGTCCTCATCGTCGTCCTCGAGACCGATGATGATCTCGTTGCCGAGGTTGACGCCGGCTTCGTAGTTGAGCGACGCAGCGTTCGGCAGATCCTCGGCGCAGGGGTGCGCGGTGAAGTAGCCGCGTTCGGAGGCTTGGACGGCGGTGATGTTCACGACGACGCCCTTGACGAATTCGGGCACGCCGGCGCGTCCGCCGACCTCGATGTTCATCTGCGAACCGGCGGCGAGCCGGCCGCCCGCTTCGTCCAGACCATCGACGGTGGAGCCGGTTGATCGGGTGTCGACGATTCGGGCAGGTTTCAACGGGGCCCAGATCGAGCCGTTCCCCGTCGAGCGTTCAACCGCTCCGACGTCGAGCCCCTCACCGGCAAAACGGGTGAAGCCACGCTGATCACGGCTCCCGACGAAGAACGCGATGAGTTCGCTCTCGATGTCGACGACCGGACTCGATGCTGCCGGCATGTGCGTTTCGGTCGGTCCGCCGTTGTCTTGCAGCGGGCCGAGCAGTGGATCGGCCGGAGCAAGGTTGTTGCTGACACTCACCAAGACGGCGCCGGTGGTGTCGCCGAGCAGCGACCACTCGGCGGTGGCGACGGGGCCGTTCAGTGTCGGGAACGCAGGCGCGCTGTTGTCGGTGACGATCGACCAGTAGATGCTGGACTCCGAGAGCCCCGCCTGTGCAATCCCACCGCCCGTGGCGCCCGCGACGTTCTCGACCACTGTGCTGCGTGTCACGACCAGCTCGACATCGTCGGCCACGATGCCGCCGCCGAGCACGGCCGCAGAGTTCCCCGACACGGTCGAGTCGCGGAAACGAACGAGATCGGTCGCGGCACCCGTTGCCCAGACTCCCCCACCGTTTCCGGTGGTTGCAGTGTTGCCTGAGACCGTCGAGTTGATGACTTGAGATTCGCCGTTGTTCGCGAGGACCAAGCCTCCGACAACGGGGGCCTGGTTGTTTCGAATGGTTGATTCGTCGATCTCTACCTCTGGTGTATCGATCACACCGAAGCCGCCGACGACGACCGTGGCCTCGTTCGACTCGACCACCGACCGGCGCACGTTGACGCCGTCGAACGCGCGCAAGCGAAGACCCGCATACGAGGCTGCGGTGTTGGAGTCGATCTGGCTGTCGGACAGGTTGATCACGCTGGCTGATCGAATCGACGCTCCGCCGACCTCGTCGGCGGCGGCGTTGCCAGAGATCTCAAGCCTCACCAGGTTGGTGTTGAACTCCGTCGAACGAATGTCAGCGCCGCCTTCGTCATCGGCCGCCACGTTGTTCGTGATCGCCACGTCCGTCATCGAGACGAAGGCCGCAGAGACCGCGAGGCCTCCGACGTCTTCGGTCACCGATTCGTTGGCATCGACCACGACGTCGTCGAAGTGGATCGCTGCGCCCGACGTGTTCACAGCAACGGCGCCGCCCGACCCACCGGTCGACGTGTTGCGCTCGAAGGTTGTTCCGTCGATGGACACCGCTGCGCCATCGACATGTTCGGACAGGTGAAGTGCGCCGCCGTCACCGGTGGCGATGTTGTCGGCGAACGTCGAGTCGGTGATCGTCACCGCACCCGTGAGCGCACCAATGCTGAACGCACCGCCATCGCCGGCAGTCTCGTTGCCGATGAAGTTCACGGACTCGATCACCACGTCGTTG
>CALIOL010000284.1 GCA_938044705.1 uncultured Ilumatobacter sp.
TCCATTACCCCTGTCCTGGAGAGATTGATTCTTCTATTTGGCTCCTTGTTGCTAATGAAGCGATGGAGTCTTGCCGTCATCAGCGCGTCAAAAATTTATCGGTGCGTTTGTTCGATCTAGCTGAATCAGAAAAAGTAGATCCGACAATTCGAGATTATGCCATGCAGCATTATTTTTTGGATCAACGAGAAACTTTGGACGAACTGCAAAATGATGAAGCTGCTTATGCTGAAGTTGTTACCCAGATAGTGAATCATATCGGAATTTTGTTTTCTGATTCGAGTCGAATCAGCGGTTCATGAATTGGTTGCCGGATGACGGCGGGCGACCGGCCTTGCCCTCTTCGTTGAACGGCAGTGTGATCATCGTGATCGAGCCGCCGGCGGCCTCGATGGCCTCCTTGGCAGCTGCCGACGCACCGTGGGCGCTGACGTTCACCTTCGTGGTGATCTCGCCGCGGGCGAGGATCTTCACGAACGCACCCTTGCGCACGACGCCGTTGGCGACGAGGACATCGGGTGTGATGTCCGACGAACCGAGCTTGTCGACGAGGTCGTTCAACGTGTGCAGGTTGACCGCCTGGTACTCGACGCGGAACGGGTTGTTGAACCCCTTCAGCTTCGGGAGGCGACGAAGCAGCGGCGTCTGGCCACCTTCGAACGAACGGTGCACGGTGTTGCGTGCGCGCTGGCCCTTGGAACCGCGGCCAGCGGTCTTTCCGCCCTTGCCGCCGGTACCACGACCGACGCGCTTGGCGCGCTTGGTGGAACCCGCTGCGGGCTTGAGGTCATGGACCTTCATGTCAGTTCTCCTCGCTCACTTCGATGAGGTGCGGAACGCGTGCGATCATGCCGCGGATCTCCGGGCGATCGGGCAGCGTGTTGGTCTTGCCGATCTTGCCGAGGCCGAGCGCTCGCAGTGTGCCGCGATGCTTGGGCTTGGTGCCGATGGCGGACCGAGTCTGGGTCACGGTGATGTCAGCCATCACTTCGCTCCGGTTTCTGCCGGGGTCTTGCCGGAGTCGGCAGCATCGTCTGATGCAGCTTCGTCGCGAGCGCCCGGCTTCTTGTTGGATTCGTTGTATGCGTCCAGCAGGCCCTTCGGCACGAACTCATCCATGTGGAGCCCGCGGCGAGCAGCAACAGCGTCGGGACGCTGGAGTTGCTTGAGGCCGTCGACCGTGGCGCGAGCCACGTTGATGTGATTGGCAGAGCCGAGGCTCTTGCACAGCACGTCGTGGACGCCGGCTTCTTCGAGGATGACGCGAGCTGCGCCACCGGCGATGACACCGGTACCTTGCGACGCAGGCTTGATCATCACACGTCCGCCACCGGTACGACCGAGGACTTCGTGGATGACCGTGCCACCGGCCATCGGCACGGTGAACAGGTTGCGACGGGCCTCTTCGGTGCCCTTCTGGATCGCCAAGGGAACTTCCTTGGCCTTGCCGTAGCCGAGACCGACGCGACCGTTGCCGTCGCCGATGACCACCAGGGCGGTGAAGCTGAAGCGACGACCACCCTTGACGACCTTGGCCACACGGTTGATCGTGATGACGCGTGACTCGCGCAGACCGTCCGGATCGGGAGCGCGTTCGCGCCCACCGTCACGGCCGCCGCGGCCACCCTGGTTGTTTCCTCCGAAACCCATCAGAACTCCAGTCCTGCGTCACGTGCAGCAGACGCCACGGCAGCGATGCGGCCGTGGTAGGCGAATCCACCTCGGTCGAAGACGACCGATTCGATGCCCGCTGCCTTGGCGCGCTCAGCGACGAGCTGACCGACCTTGGTAGCGGCATCCACGCTCGCGCCAGAGGCGGAGCGCATGTCGGCTTCGGTGGTGGACGCTGCGGCCAGGGTGACACCCTGATCGTCGTCGATCACCTGCACCGAGAGGTGCTTGTTGGAACGGAACACTGCGAGGCGAGGACGCGCTGCGGTGCCGTGGATCTTCTTGCGAACACGACGATGGCGACGGATACGACCGTTGCGGCGTGCTGATGCGATCTTCGTCATGACTACTTCTTTCCTGCCTTGCCGGCCTTGCGGATGATCCGCTCGCCGGCGTAGCGCACGCCCTTGCCCTTGTACGGCTCGGGCTTGCGGAGGCTGCGGATGTTGGCGGCGACCTGGCCGACGATCTCGTTGTCGATGCCGGTCACGATGACCGACGTCTGCTGCGGGACCTCGAAGACGATGCCCTCTGGGGCTTCGACGTCGATCGTGTGGCTGTAGCCGAGGTTCATGCGGAGCTTGTTGGGACCCTGCTGCTCGGCGCGGTAACCGACGCCGTGGATCTCGAGCTCTTTCTTGAAGCCGTCGGTGACGCCGATCACCATGTTGTTCACGAGGCTGCGGGTCAGGCCGTGCAGCGCCTTGGTCTTGTTCTCGTCGTTGGGACGCTCCACCGTGAGGGTGTCGCCTTCCTGTTCGATCGTGATACCGACGTTGCCGGGGATCACACGCTCGAGCGAGCCCTTGGGGCCCTTGACCGAGATGTGTCCAGGCGTGAGCTTGACTTCGACGCCGGCCGGGACCGTGATGGGTGCTTTTCCGATACGGGACATCAGTTCACCAGACGTAGCAGAGGACCTCGCCGCCCACTTTGCGCTTGCGCGCTTCGCGGTCGGTCATGAGGCCGTTCGAGGTGGACAGGACAGCGACGCCGAGCCCACCGAGAACACGGGGGATCGAGGTGGCCTGGCGGTACACGCGCAGGCCGGGCGTCGAGATGCGGCGGATTCCGCTGATCGTGCGATCACGATCTTCGGAGTACTTCATCTGGATGGTCAGCACCTTGCCGGGGCCGGTTTCGGCATCGGCGGTGTCGTAGCTCGTGATGTAGCCCTCGGCTTGGAGAACCTTTGCGAGTGCGACTTTCTGCTTCGAGGAGGGCATGCGCACCTCGTCGTGCATCGCGGTGTTTGCGTTGCGGACACGCGTGAGCATGTCGGCGATGGGATCAGTCAGCATTGTGGGTCCTTCCTCACCAGCTCGACTTCGTCAGGCCCGGGATCTCACCGGCATGAGCGAGCTCACGCAGGCAGACGCGGCACAGGCCGAACTTGCGGTAGACGGAACGGGGTCGGCCGCAGCGTCGGCAGCGCGTGTAGGCGCGAACCTTGTACTTCGGCTTCTTGTTGGCCTTGTTGATCAGTGCTTTTTTTGCCATGTCAGTCTCTTCTCAGGCCGTTCACTTGCTCTTCTTGCCGTACTGCGGACGCTTGCGACGCTTCTTGCGAGGAGCGTTGGCCGCATCCTCACCCTTCTTGAAGGGGAAGCCGAACGCATCGAGGAGGGCGTAGCCACCCTCGTTGCTCGTCGCCGACGTGACGATGGTGATGTCCATGCCACGAGGGTGGTCGATCTTGTCGGGGTCGATCTCGGCGAACATCGACTGTTCGGTGAGTCCGAAGGTGTAGTTGCCCTGGCCGTCCCAGCTGTGTGCCGGCAAGCCGCGGAAGTCACGGATACGGGGGATCGCAACCGCAACGAGGCGGTCGAGGAACTCCCACATGCGGTCGCCGCGCAAGGTGACCTTGGCGCCGATGGCCTGGCCTTCGCGGAGCTTGAAGTTCGCGATCGACTTGGACGCCTTGGTCACGATCGGCTTCTGGCCGGTGATGACCGTGAGGTCCTCGATCGCTGCGTCCATGAGCGACGGCTGCGCAGCTGCACGGCCCATACCCATGTTCACGACGATCTTCTCGAGCTTCGGGATCTCCATCACGTTCTCGATGCCGAGCTGCTCTTTGAGCAGCGCAGCGACTTCGTCGTTGTACTTGCTCTTGAGACGGGGGATTTCGACGGTGTCAGCCATCAGATTTCCTCTCCTGACGGGCGAGCGATGCGCACCTTCGTGCCGTCATCGTTGACCTTGTAGCCGACGCGGACCTTGTTGCCCTTGTGCACGAGCATCACGTTGCTCGCGTCGAGGGGCATGTCCTTGTCGATGATGCCGCCCTGCTCGTTGGCACGGCTGGGCTTCGAATGCTTGGACACGGTGTTGACGCCGTTCACGATGATCTTGCCCGTCTTGGGGTAGACGTGCTCGATCTCGCCTTGCGTTCCCTTGTCCTTGCCCGTGATGACTTCCACGGTGTCTCCCTTACGGAGCTTCATCACAACACCTCCGGTGCGAGTGAGACGATGCGCATGAACTTGCGGTCGCGCAGTTCACGGCCCACCGGGCCGAAGATGCGGGTGCCGCGAGGCGTCATGTCATCCTTGATGAGAACGGCTGCGTTCTCGTCGAAGCGGATGTAGCTGCCGTCGGGACGGCGCTTTTCTTTCTTGGTGCGGACGACGACGCACTTGACGACCTCGCCCTTCTTGACGCCAGCTCCGGGCATCGCATCCTTGACCGTTGCGACGAACACGTCGCCGATCGAGGCGTAGCGACGGCGGGTACCACCGAGCACCTTGATGCAGAGCACTTCTTTGGCTCCGCTGTTGTCTGCAACGCGCAGACGAGACTCTTGTTGAATCATCGCAGCCCTCTACTTCGCCCGCTCGAGCACATCGGTGATGCGCCAGCGCTTGGTCTTGGACATCGGCCGTGTTTCCATGACGCGGACCTTGTCGCCGATGTTGACGTCGTTGGTCTCGTCGTGAGCGTGCAGCTTGGTCGTGCGCAGCACCATCTTGTTGTAGCGAGCGTGCGGTGCACGCGACACGACAGCGACGACGGCGGTCTTGTCCATCTTGTTGGACACGACGGTGCCTTCGCGCACCTTGCGCGCAGCACGATCTTGCGGTTCGGTTGCTTCTTCCATCACTGTCCTGCCTCGGCGGCAGCAATTTCCTTGCTGCGGATGAGCGTGTTGATCCGGGCGATCTGCTTGCGCACCTTGCCGATTTCGGCGGTGTTCTCCAGCTGTCCGGTTGCGTTGCGGAAGCGCAGGTTGAGCGCTTCTTGCTTGGTGGCCTTCAACTCGTCGACGAGTTCACCCATCGACAGTTCGGCCAGGTCGTTCTTCTTGCCAGCCATGTCAGACGATCTCCTCACGGGTGATGATGCGGCACTTGATCGGGAGCTTCTGGATCGCCTTGTTGAGAGCGATCCGCGCCGTTGCCTCATCGGGGAACGACAGTTCGAACATCGTGCGGCCGGGCTTGACCACCGCAACCCAGAACTCCGGGTTGCCCTTGCCCGAACCCATGCGGGTCTCGGCGGGCTTCTTCGTGACCGGCTTGTCCGGGTAGACGTTGATCCACACCTTGCCACCACGCTTGATCGCGCGGGTCATGGCGATACGGGCAGCCTCGATCTGTCGAGCGGTGATCCAACCCGGCTCCATGGCCTGGATGCCGTACTCACCGAAGTTGAGTCCGGAACCACCCTTGGTCATGCCACGGGTGCGACCACGGTGGTGCTTGCGGTGTGCGACCTTGCGGGGCATCAACATGAGTCAGCCCTCCTTTCCGTCTTGCTGGCTTGCAGGCTTCGAGAAGCCGGCGGCCTCGGCGGCAGCCTCGGTCGAGAACCAGACCTCGGCGATGGTGCGGCCGTAGAAGGCGCTGTCGGGCACGTGGTACAACTTCGACTGCGCGTTGCCCTTGATCGGGAAGCCCTCAGGCATCGCGTCGTCGGGGAGCGGAGCGTGCGAACCGTCGCCGTGCGGCGACTGATCGGTTGCGTTGGCCTCGCCGTCACCATCGGCATCGCCAGCGGCGTACTCCGCAGCCGGCGTGTCGATCGACGCTTCGTCGGTGAGCAGCTTCTCCAACTCGGGATCGGCTTCCAGGACGAGCGGCTGGGTGTCGGACGGAGGAGCCTCAGTCGGCGCACCCGGGCGACCCGAGGAGACGACCTTGCGAGGGCCAGCCGATGCGGTCTGACCGGAGGTCTCGCCCACGGCCATTGCGGCCTCACGGGCGATCTTTTCGTCGTTGGCCTTCTTGTACGGGGTGATGTCACCCTTGTACAGCCAGACCTTGACGCCGACGCGACCAGCGGTGGTCTTGGCCTCACGCATGCCGTAGTCGATGTCGGCGCGCAGCGTGTGCAACGGCACACGACCTTCGCGGTACCACTCGGTGCGGCTCATCTCGGCGCCGCCGAGGCGACCCGAGCACTGCACCTTGATGCCGAGCGCACCGGCGCGCTGTGCGTTCTGCACGGCGCGCTTCATGGCACGACGGAAGGCGATGCGGTTGATCAGCTGATCGGCCACACCCTGGGCGATCAGTGCGGCGTCGAGTTCCGGCGCCTTGATCTCCACGATGTTGAGCTGGATCTTCTGGTTGCCGGTGATCTCGGTGATCATCTTGCGCAGCTCGTCGGCCTGAGCGCCACGACGACCGATCACGATGCCCGGACGGGCGGTGTGAACATCGACGCGGAGCTTGTCACGAGTGCGCTCGATCTCGATGCGGCTGATCGCGGCGGACTCGAGGAGTTCCATGATCGAGTCGCGGATCTGCCAGTCCTCGGTGAGGTACTGCTTGTAGTCGCGCTCTGAGAACCAGCGGGACTTCCACTCGGTGGTGATGCCCAGACGGAAACCGTAGGGATTGATCTTTTGACCCATTACTTCTCCTCCGCCTCGTCAGCGGCGTCTTCCGCAGCGGGAGCTGCATCGTCGGCATCTGCCGCTTCTTCTTTGTTGGCGCCGGGCTTGGAGAAGCCGGCTGCTTCGGCGGACTCAGCGGTGTCGAACCACACTTCGGCCTTGGTGGCCTTGTAGTACCGGGAGTCAGGCTCGTGGTAGAGCTTCGACTGAGCGTTGCCCTTGATCGGGTAACCCTCGGGCATCTCGTCGACGTCGTCGAGCGGGGCGTGTGAGCCTTCGCCGTGCGGCGACTGGTCGGTTGCGTTCGCCTCGCCGTCGTTGTCGGCGTCACCGGCTGCGTACTCTGCAGCGGCGTCGGCGTCGGTTGCGTCGTCCGCGGTGGTCTCGGCTGCGTCGTCGACGGAAGTGTCGGCGGCACGGCTGCGAGCAACGCGGTCACGACGGCTGGTCGACGACGTGGGACGACCGCTTGCGGAAGCGCCACCTTGGCGATCGCGACGGGCCTGGACGATCTCGATGCGATCCTCGCTCATACGAGCAACGATCACCGTGATGTGGCAGGTCCGCTTGTTGATCCGCGTGGCGCGGCCACGAGCACGAGGGCGGAACCGACGAAGCGTCGGGCCCTCATCGGCGAAGCAGGCGATGACGAAGAGTTCTTCGGCGTCCTGATCGTCGTTGTTCGTGGCGTTGGCCACGGCGGAGGCGAGCACCTTGCGCACGTCGTGGGCGATGTGGCGATCGGTGAACTGGAGTACCTCGTCAGCCGAGACGACGTCCAGACCACGGATCAGGTCGAGCACCGCACGGGCCTTGGAGGCCGAGCTGCGCACGTACTTGGCCTGAGCCTTCGTGCCGGAGCGTTCGCCTGCGACGAACGACTTCTCGTTGAGCTTGGGACCGGTCATCGCTTCGCTCCGCGCTCCATGCCGGCATGGAATTTGAAGGTGCGGCTCGGGCTGAACTCACCGAGCTTGTGACCGACCATCGACTCGGTGACGTACACCGGGACGTGCTTGCGTCCGTCGTGAACGGCGAGCGTGTGGCCGACCATGTCGGGGATGATGGTGCTGCGGCGGGACCAGGTCTTGATGACCTTGCGCTCGCCAGCTGCGTTCTGGGCGTCGATCTTCTTGAGCAAGTGCTCGTCGACGAAGGCGCCCTTCTTGAGGCTGCGTGCCATGAGTGATTACCTCTTCTGCGTCCGTCGCCTCAGCGACGGCCGCCCTTTCCGGTACGACGACGACGGATGATGAGCTGCTGCGAGCTCTTCTTCTTGTTGCGGGTGCGGCTTTCGGGCTTGCCCCAGGGGGACACGGCCGGGCGACCACCGGAGGTGCGGCCTTCGCCACCACCGAGCGGGTGGTCCACCGGGTTCATGGCGACACCACGGGTCTGCGGGCGCTTGCCCTTCCAGCGGTTGCGACCGGCCTTGCCGATCTTGACGAGCTCGTGCTCGGAGTTGCCGACTTCGCCGACCGTCGCACGACAGTCGATCATCACTCGGCGCATCTCGGTGGACGGCATACGCAGCGTGGCGTAGTCGCCTTCCTTGGCGACCAGACGGACCGACATACCGGCCGAACGACCGATCTTGCCGCCGCCGCCTGGGCGAAGCTCGACGTTGTGCACCGTGGTGCCAACGGGGATGTAGCGCAGCGGCATCGCGCAGCCGGGCTTGATGTCCGAACCCTGACCCGACGTGATGCGGTCGCCGACGTTCAGGTTCTTCGGAGCGAGGATGTACGCCTTTTCACCGTCCAGGTAGTGGAGCAGTGCGATGCGGCAGGTGCGGTTGGGGTCGTACTCGATGGCAGCGACCTTGGCGACGACGTTGTCCTTCGTGCGCTTGAAGTCGATGATGCGGTACTGCTGCTTGTGGCCACCACCGCGGTGACGGCTGGTCTTGCGGCCGTACGAGTTGCGACCGCCGGTCTTCGACTTCTTCGCGAGCAGCGACTTCTCCGGCGTGGTCTTGGTGACCTCGCTGAAGTCGTGGCTCGTCTGGAAACGACGACCGGGGCTGGTGGGCTTGCGTGAACGGATTGCCATGATTCAGTCCTCCTGGCTCAGTTCTCGAACAGCGGGATTTCGCCCGCTGCCAGGGTGACGATGGCGCGCTTCGTGGCCGGCTTGGAGCCGACACGGTTCGTGCCGCGGGTGCGCTTCTTCTTGCCAGGCCGGTTGAGCGTGTTGACCTTGGAGACTTCGACGCCCCAGATCGACTCGACCGCGTCACGAATCTCCGGCTTGCTCGCCGAGGTGTGCACCTGGAAGGTGTAGACGCCGGACTCGATGAGCTCGTAGCTCTTCTCCGAGACGACCGGCGCAATGATGATGTCGCGAGGGTCCTTCATCAGGCGTCCTCTCCTTCTTCAGCTTCAGCAGCAGCTGTAGCTTCTGCTTCCTTCTTGAGCTGCGAGGCGGGACGGGTGAACCCGGCAGCCTTTGCGTTCTCTTCGGTGTCGAACCACACCTCGGCAACCGTGCGGTTGTAGAACGAGGTGTCGGGCAGGTGGTACAGCATCGAGTCGGCGTTGCCCTTGATGGGGTAGCCCTCGGGCATTTCCTGCGGGTCGTCGAGCGGTGCGTGGCTGCCTTGGCCGTGTGGCGATGCGTCGACCGCATCGGAGATGCCGTCGTCGTCGGAGTCACCAGCGGCTTCGAGACGCTCGGTCGCTTCCTCGACAGCAACGGCTGCTTCGACCTTCTGGCTGGCGCTCGGACCGTCAGCTGCCGGCAGGGCTGCCTTGGTGAACACGACCCAGTCGCTGCAGAGCACGTCGTAGGCGTTGAGCTCGGCTGCGTCGATGACCTGCACGTTGGGGAGGTTCCGGAAGCTGAGCATGGCGTTCGTGTCGTCACGGGTCAGCACCACGAGCACGTTGCCCGCAACGTCGAGCGCAGCGAGTGCCTGCTTGGCGTCCTTGGTCTTGGGGGTCTTGAAGTCCCACGAGTCGACGACGACGACCTTGCCTTCGGCAGCACGATCGGAGAGCGCCGAGCGAGTGGCCAGCTTGACCATCTTCTTCGGGGTCTTCTGGTTGTACTTGCGGGGCTTCGGGCCGAGGGCGATACCGCCACCGGTGAAGTGCGGCGCACGGATCGAGCCCTGGCGTGCATTGCCGGTGCCCTTCTGAGCCCACGGCTTCTTGCCGCCACCACGTACTTCGGAGCGGGTCTTGGTGCTCTGGGTGCCCGACCGGCGTGCGGCGAGCTGGGCGGTGACGACCTGGTGCATGACCGGGACGTTGGGCTCGAGGCCAAAGACGTTGGCGTCGAGTTCGACCTTGCCGGCATCCTTGCCGGCGGCGTTCTTCAGGCTGACTTCAGCCATGCTCAGGCTCCCTTCCCTGCGAGCTTGACGGCGTTGCGTACGGTGACGACTCCGCCTGCGGGGCCGGGAACGGCGCCCTTGATGAGGAGGATGTTGCGCTCGGCGTCGGACTGCACGACGGTCAAGTTCTGCGTGGTGACCTGCTCGTGGCCCATGTGGCCGGCCATCTTCATGCCCTTGAACACTCGGGCCGGGAAGGCGCACTGGCCAATGGCGCCGGGCTTGCGGTGCACCTTGTGTGCGCCGTGCGAAGCCGGGCCGCCCTTGAAGTTGTGGCGCTTCATGACACCAGCGAAGCCTTTGCCCCGGCTCGTGCCGGTGACATCGACCCTGGTGCCGGACTCGATGGAGTCGACGCCGATCTCCTGGCCGACTTCGAGGCCGTCGACCGAGTCGAGGCGCAGCTCGATGAGCCGCTTACCCGGCTCGACGCCTGCCTTGGAGAAGTGACCGGCCTCGGGCTGGTTCAGCTTCTTCGCGTCCTTGCTGCCGTAGGTGACCTGGATGGCGGTGTAGCCGTCCTTCTCGGTCGTCTTGATCTGAACGATGCGCATCGGTTCGACCTTGACGACGGTCACGGGGACGACTTCGTCGTCAACCCACGTCTGTGTCATGCCGACCTTTTCGCCGACGATCGCTTGTTGTGCCATGAGGCGTGCTCTCTTCTTCGATCTCGTTGTCCAAACGCCCGGGGTACCGGTCGTTCTCCACGTAAAAGCTCCGCAGCACGAAAGATGACGACGTGCATACGGAGCTTGAAGACTCAGTTGTGCCGGCTGGTTCCAGTCCCAATCGATGCGGGCGGCCTGGTCGGACGTCAATTGCGGTATCTCACCGTGTGCGGAAGTCTCCTCACACGGCCATGGAATGCTATGGAACGCGATCGACCCTTCCAACACGCGCTTCTTGCTGGTTCGACGCGATGCGTGGTGACTCGCGGCACAGCGGGCAGCGAGTGCGAACGGAACCAGTCGGTGAGATGATCACGACATGAGGATCTCGATCACCTACTGCGTTCCTTGAGACTATTCAGCTCACGCCGTGCGCGTGACGCAGGAACTGCTGTCCGCTCATCAACACCGGATCGAATCGCTGACGCTGATCACCGGCGGCCAGGGCGTCTTCGACGTGCGTGTGGATGACGACCTCATCTACTCGAAGGCCGAAACCGGGCGTCAGGCAAACCCCGGCGAGGTGCTCGCTGCGCTGGAGCAGCGCCTCGAGCCGGGATTCACCCGGTACGGCTGAGTGTTGCGACGCTGACCTACCGCCAGACGACCTCGCAGATCCAGATGATCTCGTCCGTGTCGAAGTCGCCGAAGATCGGGATGCAACGAATGATGGGGAATCGCAAGCCGATGCCTGCTGCCACGTTCGAGGTCGATGACGAGGTCACCGCGTCGGGCGCAATGGATTCGGCGTGTGCCGATCCTCCCCCGGGGACCACGCTGAGACCGGCGGTGGCGGCGACCACAGCGCAGGCGGACAGGACTTTGTTGATGCTCATGACCTCTCTGGCGTGAGATGGCCTCTCACGTTGTGAGATCACGTCGCTCCCCTGTGGTCAGGTGGAACCGGCGATGAGCTGGTCGACGGGTGCGAAATCGTCGGTGAGGATCGACGCACCGTCGAGGTAGGTGGCCAGTTCGTCTCCCGTCAGGATGTCGCCGACGACGTCCGAGGGCCCGCTCGGGTCCACGTCTGCGGCCAGCCGGTCTGACAGTGACTTCACATCCAACGGTGACTGGCTTGCGACCGCCACGGAGTTACCGTTGCTGCCTTGGGAGATCCCCGGCCCGCGGAACAACACGACATGGTCGAAGACCTGTGCGATGGTCGCAGTCTCCGCACGCAAGAAGTCCTGGCCTGACCCATCGATGATGTTGGCGACGTAGATGCCGCCGGGCCGCACCACGCGGTCAACGTCGGTGAGGAATTCCTCGGTGGCGAGGTGGAAGGGCACGGCACGGCTTCCGAAGGCGTCGCCGACCACCACGTCGGCGCTGTCTGCGGGGACGTCGGCGAGACTCAATCGGCCATCGCCCACCACGATGTCGACGTCATCGCCACGGTCGAAATCGATCTGGTTCTCGACGACATCGACGAGGTCGCCGTCGATCTCGAAGATCGTCTGATCACTGCCCGAACGGGTCTCACGGACGTAGCGCGGCACGGTGAATGCTCCCCCACCGAGATACACGGCGTTGATCGGGTCGGTCGATCCAGCCGTCTGCACCTCGATGGCATCGACGATCCGGCGGATGTACCAGAACTCGAGCAACGTCGGATCGTCCAGATCGACGTAGCT
>CALIOL010000285.1 GCA_938044705.1 uncultured Ilumatobacter sp.
GTCGCCCCAACCTGACCTGGCGACCGATGGCCACACACCTTCGTCGTCTTGGAGCTCACCGAGATTGTTGACGTCGACGAAATCGGTGTAGTTGTGCGTGTCCACACCGGCATCGATCGAGTCCAGGAACACGGTCGGCGCGGAAACACCATCGGTCGGTACCAGGTAGATGCGGTCGGGGTCATCGCTTCCCGCTGTTTGCGACGGGAACGCCGAACCGCGCTTGACGTACGCGGCAGCAAACAGCGCCTCGGTCTCGGCGAAGTAGGCGAGACCGCGTGTCGGCCCGACTTGGTCGGCCGTCGCCGCACCCGTTGTCGAGTTGCCGCTGCCCTCACCGAGCGGCGAACTCGCAACGCCGTTGTTGCTCGTCCTGCTGGCCGTGCCGGACTCGTACGGGAAGATCGACACCGTCTGGCCGGCTCCCGTCGTGCGGAAGCACGTCAACGCGAGGTCGGGGTTGTTCTGGCAGTAGTCGGCCGGGCGCAACACGGCGTAGCTCACGTCGGCGGCGTCGATCGAGACGAACTGAACGCTCGAGCCGTTGTCCGGCCCGGCGAACGACGATTCGAACCCATCCGGGGTCTCGAACTCGATGCGGATGTCGTCGCTGTTCGCGTCGACGACGTTCAGTGTGTACAGGCCGTCAGCGTCGGTGACCGCGGTACCCACAGGGTCGCCGTCGGCATCGAACGCTCGGACCTCGACGCCAGCAAGGCCAGCGTCGTTCACCAAGACGTTCGGATCATCCTCGAACGCGCCATCCGAGTTGTAGTCGTTGAAGACCAACCCGGACACGGTGCCGGACGTCGTCCCGATACCGAACGCTCCCTGCTCGGCGGCGACGATCGGCACGACCGACGCGACAACCGCGCCTGCGAGCGCCAAGCGGCGCTTTGATGTTTGGGGGGTGCTCATTTTCGGCCCTACTTCTCTCCGGCCCCGGAACACCGGAGCTTCCACACTTCGTTCGACGTGTCGCAGACATCACGACACACGTCGAGCAGCCAGCAACGAGGACTGTAGAGAGGTGTGTGCAATGAATCGGCACAGTCCGTGACAAGAGACTCTCAAGCGATGTGACGCGTTGTCACTGAGAGCAGCCAGACTGTCGCTATGGCGAAGATTCGGACGGCCGGACTGCTGTTGGTGGCCAGCCTGATGGCAGTTTCGAGCTGCTCATCCGAGGGCGCCGAGCCGACGGCACGGCCGATCACGATCGATGAGTCGAACCTCGTTGCCGACGCGCTCTTCCAGAACTACACGTTCCAGGGAGCCGACTTTCGCTTGGCTGCGCAATTGCCGGGCGATGTCACCTACGTCATCGAGGGCTCCATCGACTGGCTCGACCACATCGGACGAGCCCGCGTCACCGCCACCTCCGGTATCGATGCAGCGATCACCGAAGTCGCATGGACGGACAGCGCCGTCGCTGAACGAATTCCCGACCTCGCTGCGCTCGCTGGCACCGTGAACCGGACCGTGGACTGGGTGGAACGTCCAGCGGACCCCGAAGGGCGCGAGCTCGACTCACTGCTCGCCGTCATCACCGCGATGGCGACAGCACAACGCGAGAACCCAGCGTTGCTTCGCCAGGCGGGCGTCACCTGGCTGCGGCCCGACACCATTGCTGACACCTCGGTCGACGTCTATCAGTACAGCGAACAGACTCGACTTTGGCTCGACGAAGAAGGCGTGCTCGTCCGCTTCGAAAGCAACAACTCGAACAACACTCGCCCCGTGATCATCGACTTGTCGGACCACCGCCTGGTCGAGGTGGCGCTGCCTGCGCCCGACACGCTCACACCGGTGTCGGACGTCTCCGAGCTGTACAGCGCCATCGTCGGCCGCTGACCCGTCGGTCTCAGATCTCGTCGGGCACGACGATCGAATCCACGTCGATTGCGGGCGGCTCACCTGCTGGTTCCGCTGGCGCAGTCGTCGCATTCGGCATGGTCGGAAGCGGGCCAGGTTCCTGAATCGTTCGGTAGTCGACCGCCGGCGGCGCGCCCGGCGAGGCGAAGGTCGGCGTGACGAAGTCCCCAGCAGGTCCATCACACGACAGCGCAGCGGACAGTCCCTCGGGCACTTCCAATTCGAACGTGTTGTCGGCAAAGCAATTTCCAGCCGGGTCGGAGCCCGTATCGACGACGAGATCGACGCCGTTGTCGGACAGCACGTTGCCCTCGACGCGGTTGTCTTGTGCGACGAAGCCGTCCAAGGGCACCAACCCGATACCGAATGCGTCATGGCCCTCGACCCGGTTGCGGATGATCTCGTTGTCGATGCCTCCCCCGACGGCGATACCTCCTCCGAAGAATCCGCCGTCGATCGCCGGAGCTGACGGGTCATCGTTGTCGACGACGAGATTTCCCGCCAGAACCGCTCCTTCCTGGGGCGAGAGCCGCTCGATGACTTGCGAGTTCGGGGTCATTCCAAGCCGGTTGTTGCGGAACACCGAGTTGACCACGAATACGCCACCGGACGCGTTCGTGCCGTAGTAGCCGATCGAGTTCAGCTCGGCAGTGACGTCGTCGAGCACCACGTCACACGGCTTGCACTGTCCGATGTAGAACCCGCTGTCCGGACTGCCGGACGCGTACGTGTGCTCGATCAGTCCTCCGCGAGAAGCGAACGCGTAGACGCCGTAGGTCCCATTGTTGATCGCGGTGACGTAGGAGACTCGGTAGCGCTCGAGCGGCTCACCTGCGCCGTCGACGTCATCAGGGCTGTACCCGCCTTCGCCCGTGAAGATCACGCCGTTCTGACGGTAGTGAGCCACGGTCAAGTTCTCGATCGCAACGCCATCTGCAACCACGAGGAACCCGTCGAACAGCTCGTCTTCGCCATCGAGCACGACGTCGTTGCGATCGACTCCGCGAATCACGAGGTCCTCGGTCTCGACGATCACCTGTTCGCGATAGACGCCTTCGGCGATCAAGATGAGGTCGCCGGGATCTGCCGCATCGACGGCCGCCTGAATGGTCGGTTCATCGCCGGGGACGTTGATGGTTTGGGGTGCTCCTCCCCCGCTGTCTCCGCAGGCCGCCAACAGCAGCGCGGTCCCGACGACGAGCCCTGCCAACGTGGTGCGCACGAGCCAATCCTGGCACGACCTTCGAGGCACTCCACCACCACCCTCCCCGCGAATGTGGAGGCATCGTGCCGCCCTGCGCCAGCATCGCTCCACATTCGCGTGGGGATGGGTGTTCGCGAGCGCCGGTCTCGTCGCTCGAACTACGGTGAGTGGGGTGAGCAACGTGCTGCCGTTCCCATCGAATCCTCATCGAGACGGTGATGACACGGTCGAACACGAGGAGCCCCGTCTACGCGACGTCCTCGGCGATGTCCTACGCGACGAGCGCCTCGACCAGGACCGCACGCTGGCCGACGTCGCTGAGCGCGCCCACGTCTCGCTGCCATATCTGTCCGAGGTCGAACGTGGCCTCAAGGACGCATCGTCGGACGTGCTGCATTCGATCTGCGACTCGCTCGGCGTTCCGGTCGCCGATGTGCTCGAGCGTTCAGCTGATCGCCTCCGCATCGACGCCGGGTCGCAGCGCAGTGCGCGAATCGAGCTCATGGCGGCCTGATTCGACACGCTCGGGCACGAGGTCCGCAACGCCGTACGCCACCGCTGCCGGCCCCGACAACACCAGCGCATGTTCGGTGTCTGCTCGCACGGTTTCGATCGTTTGACCTGTGTGGCGCGCCAAGATCGCTTCGGCGTCGGCACGGACCCGAGCGAGTTC
>CALIOL010000286.1 GCA_938044705.1 uncultured Ilumatobacter sp.
GAGGAGATGTCCCTTCGCGTTCTGCGGCCACGGGTCACCGAGATGCATGCCGATACCCCAATAGATCCACGCAGCATCCTCGGGACCCAGACGAGCCACATCGAGCGTCCCGATTCGTGCGAATCCCCGGCCGTTGACGAGCCCATCGACGAAGTCGTGAAGACGAGGCGCGAGACGCGGGAGCGGGAAGTCGTCGACCGACACGTCCAAGACGTCGTCGGTCGTCGATCGCGCATGTTGCAGCGCCGCGTCGAGTTCGGCCAGGTCCCCGTCATCGAGACGCAGCGTCCAGTCGGCGGGGTCCGCCACATCAGGCGCACGCCACTCGGCATGACGCTCCAGAGCGTCGGGGATGAACGTCGCGGCCATGGTCCAGCGTCGCACATCGCCAGACTCCGGCGTTGGCCGGAGCAGTCGGCGTCGTCAACGGCCCACGATCGGGCAGGCTGTGCCCATGGCGCTTGCGTTCACCACCGACGAGATCCACGCGATTCGATCGACGACTCCAGGTTGCACCGACGACCTCATTCACCTGAATCACGCGGGCTCGTCCCTCCCCGACCAACGAGTGCTCGACGTTCAGATCGATCATCTCCGTCGCGAGGCGGCCATCGGCGGGTACGAAGCTGCTGCCGAGGTTGCCGAGCAGACCCAAGGTGAGGTCTACGCATCGATTGGTCGGCTGATCGGGTGCGGCGTTCACGAGGTCGCCCGCATGGAGCATGCGACCGCTGCCTGGAATGCGGCGTTCTGGGCCATCCCGAAGCGGCCAGGGCAGCGGATCATCACGCATGATCATGACTACGGCGCGAACTGGATCGCGTTCCTCCGCGCTGTGGAGGTCCACGGGGTCGTCATCGATCGGATTCCGTCGGACGCGCACGGGCAGATCGACCTCGAACGACTCGCCGCGGCACTCGAAGATCCCGATGACGTTGCGCTGGTGTCACTGGCGTGGGTCCCGACCAGTGGCGGCCTCGTCAATCCAGCTGCAGCCGTCGGTGCGCTCACCCGTTCGGCGGGCGTGCCATTCCTCCTCGACGCCTGTCAGGCGGTCGGTCACCTCGACGTGGATGTCGAAGCGATCGGGTGCGATGCGATGTCTGCGACCGGGCGGAAGTACCTGCGCGGGCCGCGCGGCACCGGCTTCCTCTACGTCCGAGACGACTCGATCGAGCGGCTTGTTCCCGCGCAGCCCGACCATCATGGAGCGGACTGGACCGCGATCGATGGCTACGAGTTCGCAGACGGAGCCCGGCGCTACGAGTATTGGGAGTACAGCCACGCGGGATGGTTGGCGCTCGGTGCTGCGGTCGATGTCGCGCTCGAACTCGGAGTGGATCGGATCCAAGCAACGGTCGCGCAGCGCGCGAGCCAGCTACGAGATCAGCTGATCGCGTCGTCGATGACCGTGCACGACGAGGGAATCGCGAAGTGTGGCATCGTCACGATGAGCCACCCGCGCCTCGACGCCATCGATGTGGTGGCGAGGCTGCGTGCAACCGGGGTCAACGCATCGTCGACCTTCGCTGGGTCCGCTCGAGCCGACATGGAAGCTCGCGACCTCCCGCCGATGGTCCGGCTCTCGGTCCACTGCACCACCACCGTCGATGAAGTCGAGCGCGCCGTCGCAGCTGTCGCGTCGCTCTGACGCGACGACGCAGTGCGGTGGAGCACCGCTGGGCGCGCGAAAACGTGTGCGATATGTTTGGCACGTGGGTGTCAAGACAAAGAACTGGGCGGGCAATCAGCGTTGCGTTCCCGTAGCCGTTCATCAGCCGACATCGACCACCGGGGTCGCCGAGGTCGTGCGTCGAGCTGCGGTTGCGGGCGCCCGCGTCAAGGTGATCGGGGCCGGGCACTCCTTCACCGACGTCGCGATGACCGACGGGCACCTGCTCTCCCTCGATGGGCTGAACCGGGTGCTCGAAGTGGACGGCAACGACGTCACCGTGCAAGCGGGCATTCGACTCTTCGAACTCAACGAACAACTTGCGCGCCGCGGTCTCGCCATGCCGAACCTCGGTGACATCGACCGTCAATCGATCGCCGGAGCGGTGTCGACTGCCACACATGGGACCGGAGCGGGCCTCGGCAACATCGCCACGCGAATCGTCGGCTTCGAACTGGTCACCGGTGACGGTTCCATCCGCCGTGTGGATGAGGCGAACGACCCCGAGTTGCTCCGGGTCGCTCGGGTCGGCCTCGGTGCACTCGGCATCCTCACGGAGGTGACGCTGCGGTGCGTTCCTGCGTTCAACCTGCATGCCGTCGAGACCATCGAGCCACTCGCCGACGTGCTCGACGACTTCGAGGCCGTGATGCACAGCACCGATCACGTGGAGTTCTACTGGTTTCCCGGTGGTCGCCGTGTGCAGGTCAAGCGCAACACCCGCACCGATGAACCCGCAGCGCCGCAGTCGAAGATCGCCCACATCCGTGACAAGTGGA
This sequence comes from uncultured Ilumatobacter sp., assembly GCA_938044705.1. Lineage (GTDB taxonomy): Bacteria > Actinomycetota > Acidimicrobiia > Acidimicrobiales > Ilumatobacteraceae > Ilumatobacter_A. The sequence goes on from CALIOL010000286.1 coordinate 2,452, forward strand.
TCGGCGAGAACCTCGCGTTCGGCACGGTGTGTCGGGTCGGGCGCAGGTTCCCCGCCGCGGCGCCGAAGATCGCGAAGTTGATCACCGCGTCGGCGTCGGAACGCGACGTCATCGACCGCAGCGACAAGATCTTCTGCAGCCCACGGAAGGTTCGGTTCCTCGAGATGGAGTACGGGATCCCACTCGATGCGGTGCCCGAAGCGATCGGCCGCATCAACTCCCTGGTGCCGTCCTTGCCGTTCCCGCCGATGTTCCCGATCGAGGTTCGCGTCTCCCAAGGCGACGACATCCCGTTGTCGACGGCGCACGGCCGTACGTCGGGCTGGATCGCTGTGCATCAGTACATCGGCGCTCCCTACGAGGCCTACTTCCAAGCGGTCGAGCAGATCATGAACGACTACAGCGGACGTCCTCACTGGGGCAAGATGCACTTTCAGTCAGCGCAGACCTTGGCCTCGCGCTACGACGAGTGGGAGGTGTTCCAAGCAGCCCGAGCGGAACTCGACCCAGCCGGAACCTTCGCGAATGCGTACACCGATCGCGTTCTGGGCCCCGTGGCGGTGTTCGCATGAGCACGGACGCCGAGACGCTGGGCACCTCGCTCGACCGAGACGCCACGCTGGTTCCGGAGCCACCGATCCCGTCCGGCACGACGCGAGACGCGTCCGATGGCCGAGTCGCACTTCGCCTGAGAAACCGTCAGCGGGTGATCGATGCGCTGATCGAACTGGTCGACGCCGGGGACATCGCGCCGTCGATGGAGGCGATCGTCGAACGCTCGGGCGTGTCGGAACGCTCGATCTTCCGGTACTTCAACGACCTGGCCGACCTCTCCGTCGCGGCGGTACGGGCCGTCGTCGAGCGAGCAGCCCATCTGCACGTGATCGAGAACATCGGCGAGGGACCGCTGGAACACCGGATCGAGGAGTCGATCGCCGCACGTCTTCGCGTGGCCGAGCGAACCCATGCCTTCGGCACGCTCGCCCGACGGCGGCTTGCGCTGACCCCGGAGATCCAGCTGGCGCTCGCACGGGTGATCGTCAACGCTCGGGCACGATTCAACGAGCAATTCGCGCCCGAACTCGACGCCATGAGCGCTGCCGAAGCAACCGTGGTCGTCGACGTCCTCATCACACTCTTCAGCTACGAAAGCCTCGACGTCATGTGGCACCAGCTCGACAACGACCACGAGCAAGTAGCCGAACGCTGGAGGGTGACCATGACCGCGCTTCTTTCACCACGCGCCTGACGAGTCAGCCGAGGCACGGCCCGAGCTCGACCGGAGCATCCAGTGAGTCGAGAAACGTCGAGTCGCGAAACTCTGCGGGAATGTCGACCGCCCACGCCCGCCCCGTCGTCCTCGTGCTGCGAGACCACACCACGCCCGCCGCACCGTCAGGGCCGACGACCACCGTTCCCGAGTCGCCGGGCTCGATGTCACCGGTGAGCTCGAACCCGGGGCGAACCACTTCACGGTCGAGATAGATGTCGGTCGTCTCGACGTTGACGTGTCGCAGGACGTCGACATCAGAAGTCGTGACGACTCGATCGTCGAACTCTCCGCGTGAGACCGCGGCGTCGTCGACGTCGTCGGGCTGAATCTCCAAGGGAGTCGCGATGCCGGCAGGAACGCGGAGCGCCGCGAGGTCGAGGTCGGGATCGAACCACACGACCTCCGCAGCGTGTTCGAGACCATTGAGATCGATCACCGAGACGGCGTCGGCACCGGCCACGACGTGGGCGGCCGTCAGCGCGAGCGTGTCGTCGATCAGGCTCGCGGTTCCGAGCCCCACATTGGTCTGACATCCGCTTGCTCGCACGTCCAACAGGGCACTCACCGAAGCGTCGGTGAGCGTTGCGGGTTCCGTCGGTGTCGAACCCGCACATGCCGCCAGTGCCACGGCGACGACGAGCGGCCAACGATGCACGTCGTCAACGTAGCGACTTCGATCTACGTTGCTGGTGTGCACCCCCTCGCTGTGATGTTGGCTGACGCCGCTGCCGGGCGGTTCCCTCCGGCTGACGGAGCGTTCGAGTTGCTGAAGCCCGAGCGAACGGGGCGTTGCGCGATCGTCGAGTTCACGGGCCACGCCGTGGTGCTCGCGGAGGTGTCTCGTGATGCGCTGATCTCGCTCGGCGCCGAAGGTTTCGGCGGTGCCAGCCACCCCGACGTCAAGCGACTCATCGCCGGCCCGGAGGGCCAGATCGGATCTCACGATGCGGTGCTCGTCGCCCGCGGACACGGTCCGGGCCGAAGCAGCGAGCTCGAACGACGCAACGACCTCGAGGATCACCCACGGGTCGTGCGGTCGCGGCATCATCGGCTCGACGTGGAGGTGTTCGCGGATGACACCGGACTCGTGACGTTCGGCCGCGGTCTCGTCGGTCGGCTGGAGCTCTCCGTCGAACTCTTCGATGTCACCGCCGGGAATCAGGCGGGCCGCCGTCTCCTGAAGCGGGCGCTCCAGCTGATCTCGCCCGACCAGTTCGTGTGGGCGCAGGTGGCTCCCGGGAATGCGGCGTCGTTGCGCGTCTTCTTGGCGTGCGGCTTCACGCCGATCGGCGCCGAGACGCTGATCGACGTCTGAGCGACCGCTCCGCGTCTCGCGGTGTGTGGCGCGGTCACTACGGTCTGGTCATGTCGAAGCAAGCAATCATCGGGCTCACCGCAGAGATCGAGCGTGCGCAGGCACTGTTTGCGTCGCTCACCGAGGACGAGTGGGCCGCGTCATCGGGCTGCGACGGGTGGCGGGTCCAAGACGTTGCTCAGCACATGGCGGCCGTGTACCAGCAGATCGCCGCGCCGGACACGATCGACGCTGGCGACAGTGGCAAGGCCGAGGTCGCGGCCGAGGTACCGGTGCAGGACCGCAAGGACTGGACACCGCAGCAGGTCATGGCGGCGTACGACGAATGGTCGGAGAAGGGTCTTGCAGCGCTGGCAGGTCTGCAGGAGCCGCCGATGGCCGACACGGTCGTGCCGCTCTCCGACCTCGGTGAACATCCCATGCACTTGCTCGGCAACGCCATTGCGTTCGACCACTACTGCCACCTGCGTCACGACATCGGCGCGGTGATCGACCGAGCAGCGGCGTTGCCGCACGACGAGACCGTGCTCGGCGCGACGCTCGAATGGATGCTGGCCGGGCTCCCGCAGATGTGCGCCGACGAACTCGCAGTTGTTCCACAACAGCCCGTGAACCTCGTGTTCGACGGGCCTGCGGCGAACAGCTACTGCCTGACGCCCGGTGACGCGACGGCAGGGCCGCTGTGGGTGGTGGCAAACGGCGCCGATGACGATGCGCCCGTCGTTCGCACGACCGCCCACGACTTCGTGTCGTGGGGAACGAAGCGCGCGGACTGGCGGGGAACGAGTACCGGCGACGTGTCGAACGCAAACGTTGCTGCGGTGCTCGACGCGATCAACGTGATCTGATCAGTCCTCGAGCTTGCGCTTGAGCTGAACGTAGACGGCATCGCCAGCGAGGGTCGCCAGTTCGTCGGCGAGGCTGTCGATCACCGGCTCGGACCCCGAGTACGCCTCGCCGCCGTCCGAGCGTTCGGTGCAGCACCACGCCATCGTCGTTCCGTGGTCGCCCCAATCGGCTCGCGACCAACGTCGCACGGTCGCTGTTTCGGGGCCGTGTGGATCATCGTCGTCGACAAGCGCCCAATCGACGCGGAGTGGCAGTTGCCAACACACGGACGGCTTCCACTCCGTCGGTGACTCGCCGTGGGCGAGTGCGGCAATGTGCAATGCGCACCCCGATCCGCCGGCGAACCCTGGCCGGTTCAAGAAGACGCACGCGCCGTCGACCACACGCGTGCGGGTGCGTCCGGCATCGCCGTAGAAACCGGACACGGTTCGTGCGTCGCCCACCGGGGTGTCGTGGGTGCTCTCGTCACCGGCAGGGTCGGCGAGATGATCGGTCGTGCCTTCGCGGTAGAACTGCCACTGTTCGGGCGTCAGCATCGAGACGTACGCGGAAAGCTGGCGAGCTTCTTCCTGGCCGGCGGGGCCGTCACCGAAGTGCGCGCCGAGCGAACAGCAGCCTTGGTTCAGCTCGACGGCTTCGTCGCGCAGAATTCCCTTGCACCCGTCCCCGAACGTGCAGCGCCAATTCGAAGTGAGGAACTCACGCTCGAAACGCCACTGGGTGTCTCCGTCGTCGATTTGGACGAACTCGGTCATCCGCGTCGACCGAATCGGACCACGACGGGTTCGTCGGCGACTTCGAGCGGGTCGTCGTCATCGCCGATTCGCACCAGCTCGGTGGTGGTGCCGTCGAGGACGACGACGACATCGCCGTCGAGTGAGACGTCGGAGATCGAACGAGCGTCGACCCTCATTACCTCGCCGTCGGCAACGACGTTGTCGGTGCCCCCGAGCAACGCGATCGTGCAGCCGTCCACCGACGTCGCAGCAGGCACGCCACGTTCGATCGTCGCCACGACCGATCCGTCAGTCAGGTCGACGACGTTGGAGGGCTGACTGCTGGTCCCACTTCCGACCACGAGGCAACCGGTGGATCGCGTCGCGGTGTTCGTGACCTGGCCGGTCTCGGTGGTGAGGACGGTTCCGTCGTCGTCGAGCACCCCGACGGTGTCGCCGCCATCTGCGACCAGCACGAGTCGTGTGCCGTCGAGGGCCGGAAAGCCGCTGGTCACGTCGAGCACGTTGCCGTCGGCGTCGGCGACCGGATCGAGTTCGTCCACGGTGCCATCCGACGACAGCCTGCGCACTGAGCCGTCACCGGCGACGAGCAGCAGCGAGCCGTCGTTGGTGAGCAACGTTGCTCGAGGCGCTGGAACATCCGCCGAACCGAGCCGCTCGCCGGCGATCTCGTGGAACTCGATTTCGGCTTCGTCTCCTGCTGGCTGTTCGGTCACGACCAGTTCGTCGGAGATCGCGATGACGCGCCCCGCGAAGGCTTGCGAGGTCTCCTCGGCGACGTCGAGCACGAAGGACTGGAATGCGTTCGGCACCGGCACCGCGACATGGGTGCCCGACGGGTTGACGTGGATGTCGCTCACGAAGATCAGCGGGCTGGTGAGTCCGGCTGCATCGGCAACGCTGAAGACGTTGCGACCTGCGGTGTCGATGATGGTCACGTCGCCCCCGCCGTCCGGCCCGGCGAGCGCGATTCGAGCGTTGTCGGTGCTGGCGGTGAGGGATTCATCCGGACCTGCTCGGCCGCGCCTCGTCGTCCCATCGTTCAAGTCGATCAGCCCGATGGCGCCGTCATCGGTCATGGTGACGAGCACGTCGTTGGACACCAGGGATTGGGCGTCGAGCAGGTCGATCGATGAGTCGATCGAGTCGATCTCGTCACCGGACTCGCGGTCGAGCAATCTGATCTCATCGCTCGAGAGGACCACGGTCGTGTCCCACTCGACGTCGGCGGTCGAGGAGGATCCGGCGTCGTCCCCGCCGATGAATCGGCTCGCGATGATGGCGATCAGCGCAATGGCGAGCACGACAGCGCCCACCACGATGGCTCGGCGGATCAGGAAGTTGGGTTCTTCCCAGTCGTCGTCCCACTCGTCGTCGTCCCACTGGTCATGCCTGGCGCCGCGGGGAGGCGTGGGGTCATCGTCGCCGCGTGGCGATGACGGCGATCGGGGTGGGGACATCGCCAGTGATGGTACGCGCTGTAACGTCGGCGGAGTGGAGTTCTCGTGTCCTCGCTGCCAAGCACCGACCGCTGATGAGTACTACGGACCGTGCACCACGTGTCGAAGTGACCTCGTCGCGAAGTTCTCCGGCCTTGGGCGGGACGTCGAGGTCGCCGAGTACGAGCCGAAGATGAATGTCACGCCAAACGCAGTGGCACTCAAGGACGACTGACCAAACGGTCCGACGCCGCAACGATCAGGGGACGTCGTCGGTGTCGTCGAGGCCCGTCAGGGCTTTTTCTGCGATCCAGTCCTGAACCTTCGGAATGAGGGTGCACAGTCCGATGATCCCCGCCAAGATCAGCGAGATGCCGGCGACGAGCCAGCTGGAGAAGAACACGATCACGATGACGCCGGCCGCGATCAGCGTGAGCCCGGAGAGCGCCAGCATGATCCGCCCGCTCTTGGAGCCCTGCACCTTGGTGGTTGCGCCTGCTGCACGCTCGACGGCGTAGTCGAGCCAGCGCTGAGCCCAAGCGAACTCGGTGGACAAGATCAGCAGGCCGACGATGATCACGAGCATGCCGGGGCCGGGCAACGCCAGCAGTGCGATACCGGCGAGGACGACGGCGACGCCCACGATGAGTACCACGACCTTTCGAGCGCTTCGTCCGATCGAACCGAACGTGCTCATCGTGGCGGGATCTCGCTGCGCGACATCCCGCCAGTCTGGCGGCCGACACCCGTTTCGCGGCGTCGTGGTTGCTCAGGCGTGTTGCAGCGCGGGTGCTGCGTCCGCGTGGCTGCCGTCGTGGTCGAGGGTCCCTTCGTGGCCGCAGTTGCAGCGCCACCGGATGACGGCGCCGTTGTCACCGTTCCAGAAGCTGATCGCATTGCGCCTCGTCATCAGGACGGTGGCATCGTGGGTCGGGCAGAACACTGAAAACATCATGTGGCAATAATGCGCTGGACAGCGGGATACTGCCAGTGGCAGAATGACCAACATGAGTACGAGAACTGCCAACCCGGTCCGGCAGCAACGCGAGCATCGAGTGGCAGTTTTGCTGTTCGATCGCCCGGCCATGTTCGAGACCGCCGTGGCCATCGAAGTGTGGGGTAACGACCGAACCAGCCAGGGCGTTCCCTACTCCGAACTTCGGCTGTGCAGCAACGAGGGTCCACGCTTGCGGGTCGATGTGGGCTTCGACCTGCATCTCGATCACGGACTCGAGGCCCTGGAGTGGGCCGACACGGTCATCTTGCCCAACGGCGGGCGACCTGATCCGCTGATCGAGTACGACCCCGTGGTGCTCGAGGCGCTTCGTCGCGCGCACTCACGGGGCGCTCGGTTGCTGTCGTTCTGTTCCGGCGCGTTTGCCCTTGCGGCGACGGGCCTTCTGGACCACCGCGAGGCCACGACCCACTGGACGTACATGAATCAGTTCCGTGCCCGGCACCCATCTATCGACCTTCAGCCCGACGTGCTGTACTGCGGGTCGGACGGACTCTTCACCTCCGCGGGCACCTCGGCAGCAATCGACCTGTGCCTTCACTTGGTTCGCGAGGACTGGGGCGCCGAGGTGGCGAACACGGTCGCTCGCCGGATGGTCGTGCCGCCGCATCGCGACGGCGGACAAGCGCAGTACATCGAGCAGCCGGTGCCGACCTCGGTCGACGTCGATGCTGACCTGCGCGCGGTGCTGCAGTGGGTGGAAGGCAACCTCGAACGTCAGCTCACGGTCGAAGAGCTGGCGCGGCGTGCGGCGATGACCCCGCGCACGTTCGCTCGCCGATTCAAAGCGGCGACCGGGACGACGCCGTTGCAATGGATCCTGCATCAGCGTGTGGTGGCGTCGCAGCGGATGTTGGAGACCACGACGCTGTCGGTCGACGAGATCGCGGCAACCGTTGGTTTCGGCTCTGCTGCGGCGCTGCGGCAGCACTTCACGAAGGTCGTCGGATCGACACCCAGCGCGTACCGCGCGACCTTCCGCCACGCGGCCTGACCACATCAGCTCAGTTCGGGTAGGCCGTGGTGTCGCCGCGAATGGTCACGACGACGAAGTCGTCATCTCGCAGCAGCGTGAACTCGTTCTCGAGTCGTTCTTCGACGTGGTCGAACGAGCGCTCGTTTCCGAAGTTCCCTTCGCCTTCGTAGTCGTCGGCCTCGACGACCGCACCGAAGCTGTCGACGTAGGCCTCGAACCCGTCGGCGGGACTCGGCACGAGGTACTCCAACGACCGACCGACCGTGGCGGCGCCGGCCGCCGGAAGGTTCCGGGCGACACTCACCCTGAGTGCGAACGGTGGGCCCACCGGATCGGGGACGGATTCGAACAGGGCAACCTGTTCGTCGAGAGCCTCGTCGACGAATCGCTCGCGAGGCGGCAGCTCGTCGAGCACGATGTCGCTCCCAACGACGGTGCGGGTCACGTTCACCGCGAGGAGCACGTCGTTGACGAGGCGCGGGACGATGACGTAGTGCTGATCGATGGTGACCTCGGTCGTCGGGTCCTCTTCGGGGCCGACTCGCAGGCCGAAGATCGGATTCCCGAGGGCAGCTGAGCCGAGGCTGTCCGTCACGGAACTGCCAGGGTTTGCTGCTTCAACGATCGGACGGAGCTCTTCTCGGAGGGCTTCGGAGAACTCGTCGACCTCCTCGTTCGCGATCTCCACGGCCATCCGGTAGCTGACGCGAACCCGCGACGCGTCGGAGATCGAGCCGTCGGCGTCGAAGACTGGGAGCTCCACCGAGATGGTCACCCGTGTGATCGGTGCGCCCGCGATCTCGATGACCGGGTCCATCCCGCTGAACGTCATCTCCTCGTCGAGGAACGTCTGTGGGTCGCGACCGTCGGTGAGGTCTGAGGAGGGGCCGAGCAGGTCGGGATTGACCGGGAGGAACACGCTGTCGAGATCGTCGGCGGACACCGACCCGGGACCAGAGGCGAGTGGTGCCGGTGGCCGGTCCGGAGCCTCGACGACGGGAGGTTCGGTGACGGCGGGAGCCTCAGTGCTGGGCGCTTCGGTGACGGGAGGCTCCGTCGCTGCCGGTTCTGCGGTGGGCAATGTCGTGGGACTCACGGTGGCTACCGGTTCGTCCGACGGAGTCGTTGCGATGCGGTCAGCGTCGGTGCGCGTGCGATCTGAACGGCCTGCTTCGACCCCTGCGTCGGGGTCCGAGCATGCCGCCATCGCCAAGGCACACACGGCGAGTCCGGTGACGGTGAGGCGGGTGATCGGGGACGTCACGATGCGTTGACGCTAGTCGGGCGTGCGACAACCGCCTGCACGCCGATATCGTGTCCGACGTCCTCCAC
>CALIOL010000287.1 GCA_938044705.1 uncultured Ilumatobacter sp.
GGGGAGTCGTGCCAGCCGCTGCGTGTGCCGTCCGGCCCCATTGTTCGGAAGCCGGAGTACAGCCAGGCCATCGCCGCGGTGTCGAACCCGTTCCACCCCCAAACATGCAGCGCGCCGGAACGCCAGGTGCCCTGCGCCACGTGCGGTGGCCGATGTCGCGACAGTCGAGCCATCAACCCGCCAACCTACCGAGGGGGTACGTCACTGATGACGGTGGGATGCCGCCTCCTTGGGCACATCGTGGCGTCGTGCTCGCAGGCTGAACACCCCGACTGCGATCGCCAAGGCGCCGGTCGCTGCGAACCATGCTGGAGCGATCAGGAGCGCATCGACCTGCGTCTCGACGTCGACATCCCGGGCCACGATCTGATCGGCGATCTCCACGCCGGCGCGTTCGACCACGGCTCCTGAGACGAGCGCGAGCAGCGACGTGACCAGTGTCGCCACTCCAGCGATGACCGTGAGCACGGCGGGCAGCTGCCAACGGCTGACCGCGGTGACGAGCGACGTCAGTGCGAGGAACAGCAGCACCAGGCCGATGAGGTCACCGATGCCGGGCACCGCGTCGACAGCGAGCACCCAGCGAAAGTCCTCGGCCGCGATGTCGATCCACGGCATGTTCCGGCCCGCCATTGCGACCAGCGTGACTCCGAGCCCGCCGAGGAACGTCCACGATTCGATACGAGGTGATCGAATCGGCCACGTCTGTTCCGAACACGCAAGCGCGGCGCCGCCCAGCACGAGGGACGAACCGGCCAAACCAACCGCTGCGCCGGCCTGCACCGATGCGGTGAGGTTGTCGGGGAGCACCTCTGCGGGGAGCCACGTCGCCACCGTGGAGCCCAGCAGCCACACGATGAGTGACACGTTGAACCAGATCGCCGACGCGCACGCGACGACGCCGACGGTGCGCCGTGCGATGTAGGCCAGCGCCCCGACGACCACCGCGACGAGCACGACCCATGATCCGATTGCCAAGACGGGTTCGGTAGCCGGAGCGAAGGAGAACGATTCGGTACGCGACCGGGCGCGCAGCCAGGGAAGGAATGCGGACGCGGCGATGGTGGCGGCCCCGACGACGATCAGCACGTCGCTCGCTCGACGCGGCGACCATCGAGCGCGGTCGCGAGGCTGACCGACCGTTCGCCTGGTGCTTCCGGCGCGTCGCCGGTCGAGCGAGGTGACGACGAGCGGCACGATCGCCCCGAGCGGCCCGAACGACATGCCCCAGTCAAAGCCGGTTTCGTACGGTGTGCTCGACGAGCGAGTCGCCGCGGTGAGCACGCCGAAACTCAACCCGACGAGCATGAAGACGACCGCCAGGAACGCCAGTGTCAAAGCGAATCCGGTCGTCATCGAGCCCCAGTCTGGTTGACCCGCCGGGCGCTTCGGGGGAAGTGATGCCGAGAGGTGTCGGAGTCAGGGTGTGGCGCGCACCAGCGTTCGCAGTTCATCGTCCGGATATCGAGCCTCGGCTCCGCGTCGCGACGCGTCACACTGGCGATGTGCGCGACCTCGACGATGTCCGACGCTTCTTGCGTGCCCAGTTCGGGTGGGAGGTCGATCGTGTGGCGGAGGTCGGTAGCGGCGCGTGGTCGACCGCGTACCGCTTCGCATGCGGTGGTCGCGACCTGGTCATACGTATCGGGCCCCACGTCCAGGACTTCGACGCAGACCGCCGCGTAGCTCTCCACCGATCGGTGCTGTTGCCGATCCCGGAGGTGCTTCACGTCGGAGCGTTCCGCGACGAGTACTGCTGTGTGTCCACGTTCGTGCCGGGCACACCACTCGAAGCGTGTTCGGCGGTGGAGTGGTCCGACGTTGTTCCCTCGCTGGCTGATGCGCTCGAAGCGATGCGAGCATGCGGTGCAGCTGAGAAGTCCACGCCGTGGAACGTCACGTTGCGTTCGGTCGACGCCAGCCACGAGCACACTCGGCTGTCGGGTTGGAGAGAGAAGATCGCCCGGTCGACCGACGCGGTCGATGCCTTGGCCGCGTCGGTGTCGCAACTCCGATCGCTCGACGAGTCGATCGATCTCGGCCGCGTCGAATCGACGCTGACGCATGGTGACCTCATCAACCGCAACGTGCATGTCGAGCACGGCGCGGTGGCTGGCATCTTCGACTGGGGCTGCATGCGCTGGGGCGACCACTTGTACGACCTCGCCTGGTTCGACTTCTGGTCGTCTTGGTATCCCGAGCTCGACATCGGGTTGCTTCGACAAGAACTCGATGGACGTTGGGACGACGCCGGGTACAGCGTCGCTCATCGCGTCGAACGCGAGCGGGCGTGTCTGTTGCACATCGGTGCTGACCACCTGATCTACAACGCGGTGACCGACAGCGCCGCCGGGCTCGACGAAGTCATCGGTCGGATGGCCGAACTCGACCTGCTCTGACGCGATCGCTGGCGGAGTGAACGCCTGGTGGGACGTACGCTCGCAGAGTGCCTGTGGTTCAGTCGCTTCCGTATGCGCCGTGGAGCGAACGCGGTTCGGTCGTCGACGGTGAGTTCAGGTGGCGACTTGGGGTCCGGCCACTCGACCTTGGGAACTGGATCGAGTTCGGCGCCGATTCCGACGGGCCAGACGGCTGGCTGAACGACAAACTGCGAGTTCTCGCGGAGCAGCACGACACGGCGTTCGCCGTGCTGGATGGGATCGAACCGGAGTCGAGCGAGGTCGCCGCAGCGATCGTCGACCACCTGGCCGAACACGCACCGGAGCGACCTCGTGGCCTCGACCCGTCGCTGCACCCGCTCGAAGCGGCGAGCCGGCTGGTCCCCGAAGATCTCGTTCTGATGGTCGAACGCGACGGGGAGCTGGTGTGTGGCGGCGGCTCGGTGTGCTTCCCCAATCGTTGGGACCTGCGCTCCAAGCTGGGCCTCACGATGGCCGAGGTTCACGCTCCGGTCGCTCGGCTCAACGAGCAGCTCGAGGCGAACGTCGATCAGTTCCTCGCACGGCTCCGGCCGGAGCGGCCGTTCTGGCGACTCGGGTGGGGAATCATCGATGTCGCGGACGGCTACACGCCCTCCGATGGCACCGGCCCGGTTCGTCCGGAAGCACCCGGCCCTGCCGAGATGTTCGTGCGCGTCGAGCGCGAGACACTTCGCCGCTTTGCGCAGACCGGCTGTGTGCTCTTCACCATCCGGACCTACATCGCGCCGATCTCATCGGTGGTTGCCGACGTCGACGGCTCCGCCGCGCTCGGCGCAGCGCTCTCGGTCATGCCCCACGGGATCCGTGAGTACAAGGACCTCGTCGAACTCGCCGACCGGATCGCCGTGATGCTCGGTTCGAGCACGACGTCCTGATCCGGCTCCTGATCCGGGTCGCCGTGGTGTCAGACGCGGACGGGGTCGTTGGCGTCGGCCAGGAGATCGACCGAGCGCAACCGCTCATCGATGGTCGCCGAGGCGTGTGCGGTGATCACTTCGTCGACGTCGGCGGCCTTCGCGAACTCGCGGACGTATCGCGCGACGATGTCCGCGGTCCCGACCGCTGAGTAGTGCATCATCTGCGCGACCTGCTGACCCTGCGGGGTGGCCATCAGTTCGTCGATCTGGTCATCGGTGAGCTCTTGGCCGCGACGGGCGAGGAACCGACCGACACGTTGGCGGCGGACGTTGACGAACTGTCGATCCGCATCCTCCTCGGTGTCCGAGGCGATGACATTGACCGCCGCCATCGCGTACGGCGCTGCGAGCTGCGCCGACGGTCGGAACTCTCGGCGATACAGCTCGACGGCCTGGAGCAGTGCCCCCGGGGCGAAGTGCGACGCAAAGGCGTACGGGAGCCCGAGCTGTGCGGCGAGCTGCGCGCCGAACAACGACGACCCGAGAATCCACAGCGGCACGTGGGTGCTTGCACCGGGAACCGCTTCGACGCCTGCCACTCGAGACTCATCGCCGAGGTAGCCCTGGAGTTCGACCACGTCATTCGGGAAGCGATCCGAAGCGGTGTGGTCGCGGCGCATGGCGCGGGCCGTGGTCTGGTCGCTCCCCGGCGCCCGGCCGAGCCCGAGGTCGATGCGACCTGGGTGCAGCGTGGCGAGTGTCCCGTACTGTTCGGCGATGGTGAGCGGGGAGTGGTTGGGCAACATCACACCGCCGGCGCCGAGCCGGATCGTGGACGTGTGGTTCGCGATGTGCGCGATCAGCACGCTCGGAGACGACGACGCGATCACCGACATGTTGTGGTGCTCTGCGTACCAAACCCGCTGGTAGCCCCTCGCCTCTGCACGCTGGGCGAGTGCGATGCTGTTCGCGAACGCGTCGGCTGCGGTCTCGCCTTTCCCGATGATGGCCAGGTCCAGAATCGACAGAGGGACCGATGTCGGCAGTGGGCTGGTCGTCACGCACACAGTCTCGCAGCGCAGCGTCCAAACGGTGAGATCGGGCTGAACCAGCGGCCAGGATGCGACCGCTCCAAGACTTGATATACTCACACTCAAGATTTATGAGTGAATAGAACGTCAATGGTGACGGTCTGCGAGAATGTGCGGAGGAGACGACATGGCATTTGACCCGAAGAAATGGACCCACAAGACCCAAGAGGCGTTTGCGGCAGCAATCGACGATGCAAAGGCACGGTCGAACCCGGAACTCACCCCCGACCACCTCCTCAGCGCGATGATGCGCCAGGAAGGCACGATCGTCCCAGCGGTGCTCGCAAAGCTCGGCCAGGCCCCGCTCATGGTGCGCAACGCGGCCGATGAGGCGGTCACCAAGCTCCCGAACGCCTATGGCGGCGCCGAACCGCGGATGTCCAAGGAGCTGAACAACAAGGTCGCCATGGCGGAGAAGTCGATGCGCGACTTCTCGGACGACTATCTCTCCGTCGAGCACCTGCTGCTGGCGATGAACGATCGCCTCGACGTTGGTTCCGAAGAGGTCATGCAGGCAATGCAGGCCGTTCGCGGCTCGCACCGCGTGACCGACCAGGACCCAGAGGAGAAGTTCGCTGCGCTCGAGAAGTACGGCCAGGACCTCACCGCATACGCGCTCGCCGGCAAAATCGACCCGGTCATCGGGCGAGACGAAGAGATCCGCCGCGCCATTCAGGTCCTGTCACGCCGAACGAAGAACAACCCGGTCCTGATCGGCGAGCCCGGCGTCGGCAAGACGGCGATCGTCGAAGGGCTCGCGGCGCGAATCGCCGACGGTGACGTCCCCGAGGGTTTGAAGAACAAGCGTCTGATCTCGCTCGACGTGGGCTCGATGCTCGCTGGCGCCAAGTTCCGTGGCGAGTTCGAAGAACGCCTGAAGGCGGTGCTCAAAGAGATCACCGACGCCGACGGCGAAGTGATCACCTTCGTCGATGAGATTCACACCATCGTCGGTGCGGGCGGCGCAGAAGGCGCGATGGACGCGGGCAACATGATCAAGCCGATGCTCGCTCGCGGTGAATTGCGGATGATCGGGGCCACCACGCTCGACGAGTACCGGAAGTACGTGGAGAAGGATCCCGCGCTCGAACGTCGATTCCAGCAGGTGTACGTCGGCGAGCCGAGTGTTGAAGACACCATCGGTATCTTGCGCGGCCTCAAGGAGAAGTACGAGGTGCACCACGGCGTGCGCATCCAGGACTCGGCGTTGATCAGCGCAGCGGTGCTTTCCGACCGCTACATCACCTCACGCTTCTTGCCGGACAAGGCAATCGACCTGATGGATGAAGCAGCGTCGAAGCTGCGCATCGAGATCGATTCGCTGCCCACGGAGATCGATGTCGTGCAGCGGCGGATCCTGCAGTTGGAGATCGAGCAGGTCGCGCTGGAGAAGGAGAGCGATTCGGCCTCCAAGGAGCGCCTGGACGCACTGCACGACGAGCTGGCCACGCTCAATGTTCAGGTCGGTCAGATGAAGGAGACGTGGGAGCGGGAGAAGCAGGCGATCGACGCGATCCGCGAGACCAAAGAAGAGCTGGAAGGCCTGCGGACCCAACTCGA
>CALIOL010000288.1 GCA_938044705.1 uncultured Ilumatobacter sp.
GTGCGTGATGCCGAGGTCGGCAACGCTGCGACGAACGTTCGCCTTTGCGCCCTCGGAGATGAATCCGTTGTCGAGTGTGAGCGCGTGCACGCGCCACCCGCGCTCGACGAGTTGGTAGAGCGCGTAGGTCGAGTCCTTGCCGCCACTGAGCAGGTGGAGGCAGTCGATGTTTCCTTTGGCTCGACGTCGTGCGTTCTCCAACGCTGCGTCGAGGTCGTCACCATCACGGAACCAGGATCGAGTCTGCGGCTCGATGCGATCGAAGTCGCGACAGGTCGTGCAGATGCCGGCACCGTCGATCGCGATGCCGGGGACGTCGTCACCGAGTCCGCATCGGCCGCAGTGCACGACCCGTTCGGGCCCTGGCGACCAGACGCGGACCACCGCATTGCTGACGCCCGGGTGACGCACGAGCGCTGCCTCGATTTCGCCGGGTTCGATCCGGACACCACTGACGGACAGCTGGTCGTCGACTCGACCGCCGTAGATCAGCACGTCGCCATCGACGCGGACTCGATCACCCGTGCGGTAGAGCACACCGTCGCCGACGCCTTCGATGACGCCGAACTTCTCTGCGGTCGCCTCGGGAAGTCCCAGGTACCCCTCGGTCATCCCGGCTCGCGCGACGTACAGCTCACCCCACGCACCGACCGGCACTGGGCGGCCACGGTCGTCGAGGACGTGTACTTGAGCACCGGGAGTGGCGCAGCCGATCGGGATGTCGACGTCGAGGTCGACATTCGGGTCCCACTCGTGGAGCATGCATCCGACGACGGCTTCGGCAGGGCCGTACTCGTTGAAGATGCGCACGCCTGGCGATCGGGCGCTCAGTGCTGCGGCGACGGGGCGCCGGAAGGCTTCGCCGCCGACGATCACCACCTCGAGCGCGAACGGCTCCGTTCCGAGGCGGGTCAGGATCTCCAGTTGGCTCGGCGTGGCCTTGAGCACGGTGATGCGGCTGTCCGCCGCGATCGCGGACAGCGCGCTCACGGGGTCGCCGCCGACGATCACCGTCCGGCCGCCCAGCAGCTGAGGAAGGAACAGAGAGGTGATCGACAGGTCGAAGACGAGCGCTGAGTGCATCGCCATGACGAAGTCGGACGTCGTAGCGAACGCGCGTGCGGCATGGCCCAGGTAGTCGGCGAGGCCCCGATGAGAGACCGGAACACCCTTCGGCAGGCCAGTCGACCCCGAGGTGTAGATGACGTAGGCAAGGTCGTCGAGCTCGACGTCGACTGCCACCGGTTCACCTGACGCTTCGATGTGTTCGAGGTCATCGGGAAGCGAGTCGAGGACGATGGTGATGTCGGCGTCGCCGATGATCGCGTCGTGGCGTTCCACCGGATCGTCCGGGTCGAGCATCACGAACGCAGCACCGGCGCGCAGCACGCCGTGGAGTGCGACGAGCACGTCGAACGAGCGCGCCATGCGTACGCCGACGCGTCCTCCGCGCCCCACCCCGTTCGCAGTCAGCCAGCGGGCGAGTGCGTCGGCGCGTTCGTCGAGCTCGCGAGCCGTGATCGAGCTGTCTCCATGATCTGCGACGACGTGGTCGGGCTGTTCACGAAGCCGGTCTGCGATGAGTTGGTGGACCGGTGTGTCGAACCGTTCGTCGCCGGCGGGTGGGTTCAGGCGGTCGAGGACCGATCGGTCGTCAGCGGTCAGCAGGTCGACGTCGCCAACCACCGCGTCGGGATCGCGGAGGGCTGCGTCGAACACCATCGCAAGGTGACGCGGGAAGGCGCGGTGAGACCCGTCGCTGCTGAGCGCGTCGTTGAGGTCGAGTTCGAGCTGCGGACCAGTGCCGTAGTCCCACGCGTGCAGTCGAATCGGATGCGCATCCTCGACATGAGTCGGACGGTGCCACTCGGTTGCGCAGGCGATACCTGCGAAGTCGCCGTACGTGGCGGTGATGATGTTGACGATGGCGTCGACCCCGGCGCTCCGGGGAGCCGGGTGCTTTCGGGCGAACTTCAACATGGTGAGCAGTTCGCGATGGACGTGGTCGAAGAGTTCGCCGTAGGTGGCGTCCGGGTCGACGGTCACCTCGATCGGGTAGATCTCCATGAGCGGGCCGAGCACCTTGGCGAGGCGCGGGTTCGAGCGACCGTGCACAGGGACACCGAGCGTGATCGTCGAGGCACCGCTGAGCCGATGCAGCACCGCGCTCATCGCGGTGGCGGCGAGTGCCATTGTCGCGAGCCCTGGGCTGAACGTTCGATAGCGATCGGGAAGCTCGTCGAGGCGCTCGGTCAGCTCGACGCTGCGATGGGTCACGCTGGTCGTCGTGGGGCCGGTCGGTCCATAGAGCGCCGTGATCGGGGTCCGTGACGGCGACGCGTCGGCGTCCTCATCGGAAGTCGCAGGGACCGCGTCGTAGAACGAGTCGAGTTCGAGCTCGCTGTCGGCGTCGGGCGTGTCGCGCAGCCGCTCGTACTCGGAGCCGACGAGGTCGAACACCCGCATCGACGACCACGCGTCGGTGACGAGGTGATGCAGGTCGAACCACCACGTCCAGTCGTCATCAGCGTGTCGGATGAGCACCGAGTCGTACGCGCTGAGCGAGATGTCGATGGGTTGGGCGATGCGGTCCGCACACCAGTCGGTGAGTTCGGCGGCGTCGAGTTCGATGACGGCCGTGCTCGCCGGTGGAGCGTGGAGCACGCTTGCCGTGGGCAGCGCACCCGCTCGGTCCTCGACGACGGTTCGCAGTACGTCCGAACTGCGGACGACGGTGTCGAAGGCGGCGATCAGAAGGTCGGGGTCGATCGCTTCGGCAAACCTGTGGGTCTTGCCCATGTTCGCCAACGGCGCACCGGGGGAGAGGCGACCACTGGTCCAGATCCGCTGCTGAAGCGGACGCAGCTCGTGCGACGCAGCCGTCCGCCGCCCGATCGCGACGGGTTGAGCTGTGATCACCGCAGTCGAATCAGGGCTTGGCGTAGTACTCACAGCTTCGATGCAGAGTGTTCGGAGCGGATGCTCGGACGGATGAGATTTTCGAGGAATCTCCAGCGGACTCGTCAGAAGGTACAGATCGGCGCCATGCGGTGCCCAACGAAGCCGCGGTCAAGCTTCGGCGATTTTCTGGGCGGCAGCCGCTGCGACTGCCGGTCGGTCGATCTTGCCGTTGCCGGTGCGGGCAATGGCAGGAAGTGAGATGACCGACGCCGGGACCGCGTAGCGGGGCAGCCGGGCTCGCAAGTGCTTCAGGATCTGCTTGATCGACGCGTCGTCGACACTCGGTGAGATCGCGGCGACGAGCTGATCATCGGATCCATCGGTGCCGCGTTCGACCATCACCGCGCAGTCGGTGACGGCAGGGTGTTCGACGACAACGGACTCGACGGCTTCGAGTTCGATCCGGTGTCCGCGGACCTTGACCTGGTGGTCGAAGCGGCCGAGGAAAACGAACGTGCCGTCAACGAGTCGTTGGACCTTGTCGCCGGTTCGGTACCAACGACGGTTCGTTGCGTCAGCGCCGGGGAGCGTGACGATCGCTGCGCCGGTGAGGTCATCGCGGCCCCAGTACCGGTCCATCATCGTGGGGGAACTGACGAGGAGGTGACCCTCGTCGTCGGTCGGCAGGTCGGTCTCGTCCACGAGCAGCAATTCGGCAGCCGTCCATGCTGCACCGATCGGGATCGGCTCGTCGGTCAGCGGTGGCTCGTCGATGTGGTGGAAGGTGCACTGGTTGACTTCGGCGGGACCGTAGACGTTCGAGAACCGCGCGGTCGGGAGACTCCGCATGGAACTCGCGAGCGATCCCGGCGGAAACGACTCCCCTCCGTACAGCACCCATCGCATCGACGTGAGGTCGCGGTGCTCGACCGCGCCGCGCTCGGTCAGTTGCGTGATGGCATACGGAACGGAGTACCACACGGTCACGCGCTCCTGCTCGATGAGTTCCGCAGTGCTCGCAGGAAAGCGCATCACCACATCGGACAGCACCAGAACGGAGGCACCGGCGAGCGGGGCGGCGTAGAGCTCGAAGGTGGACTGGTCGAAGTGCAGCGCAGCGACGTTGGCGAGGCGGTCCGCAGCAGTCAGCTCGTAGGTCTCCACCGCGGCGACTGCGTAGGCGAGGGCGCTTGCATTGGTGTGGACGATCCCTTTTGGTCGGCCGGTCGAGCCCGACGTGTACACGATGTACGCGTCGTCGGCGGGCGACACGTCGACGCGCTCGACCGCAGGGCCCGATGCCGTCGGTGCGACCACCGCGGGTCGGTCAGCATCATCGCCGAGCAGGTCGTCGAGCACGGCAGGCTTGGCAGCGGAGACGACCGCCGCGATGTCGGCGTCTGCAATGACGCTGCGAACGTGCGCGGCGGGAGCGAACCAGTCGATCGGTACGACGATCGCACCGAGGCGGAGGACTGCGTGCACGGCGACGAAGGAGTCCGCGGACTTCGGCATGTGGAGCCCGACTCGGTCACCTCGCTCGACGCCCGCGTCACGGAGCGCACCGGCGAGTGTCGCCGCGCGATCTCGGTATTCACCCCACGTGAGGCGCGCGCTTCCGTCGGTGAGCGCTTCGGTCGCCGGCCGCTGCGTCGCTTGCAGATCCAGCAGTTCGTTGAGCACCAACACCTGGCTGAGCGAGTCGTCCATCTGTTCCCTTGGATACCGTTGTCGACGTCATGTCGGCTACTCCATCTTCACATTCTTCCTCGACGCCCACATCGCTCACCGCCAACGGTCGGCCTGTCGACACGAGTCCTGAACGCCTCGGTGAGCTCGTGCCCGCCAACGATCTGCTCGGCGACCCGGAAGCTCTGCGCGAGGCGATGGCCGAACGCGGGCACCTGCTGTTCCGCGAGCTGATCGACCCGGAGACTGCGCTCGCCGCCCGCCACGAGGTCCTGCTCAAGTACGCCATCCTCGGCGAGATCGACGATCGCTACCCGCTCGACGATGCGGTTGCCGGTGACAGCGAAGGCGTTCGTTCGGCGAATGTCCGAGCGTTCTCCGAGAGCGTGCGAACCGGTGCGAACTATCTCGCCGTCACGGATGCACCAGAAGTCATCGCGGTCCACGAAGCGCTCCTCAGCGGACCCGTGAAGTCGTTCGACATGCGCTGGCCCCGCTTCGTGCGCCCTGGCGAAGGGTGCGGTTTCCACTGCGATGGCCCGTACATGAATCGAGGAACCTCGCGCATCTTCTCGAGCTGGATCCCACTCGGCGACGTGGTGCGCAGCGATGGTGCGTTGATGCTGCTGGAGAACAGCCACCGCTCCGAACGACTCCACAACGGGTACCTCCAGAGCGATGCCGACCGCGACGGCCTCACGTGGCTCGATGACGATCCGTCCACCGTGTTGGACAAGTACGGGACGAAGTGGTTGACCACCGACTTCAAGGCCGGCGACGTGTTGTGCTTCGGCATGCACATGCTGCACGGGGCACTCGACAACGCGTCCACGACCGGCCGCTGCCGGCTCTCTTCGGATAGTCGGTATCAGCGCATCGACGAACCTGCCGACCCGCGCTGGAACGGCTCGAAGTTCGAAGGACACGGTGGATCGCGCGTGTTCTATCCCGGTCTCGGTTCGTGGAACAACGACGACTTCCAGGACGAATGGAAGAACGTCGACGAGCACGGTCGGATCCAGGTCGCCCCATCCTGACCAGGCGGTAGTGGTCGGCCTGCTACGTTCGAATCGCTATGCAGGCAATTGAGCGGCGAGGTTCGTGATGGGAATACTCGGGATCGACGTCGGCGGTTCGGGCGTCAAAGGCGCGATCGTGGACACCGACTCGGGCGACTTGCAGAGCGAGCGAGTCCGCATTCCGACCCCATCCCCGCCGACCCCAGAAAAGATCGCCGGCGTGGTCCGAGAACTCGTGCAGGAGCTGGACTACAGCGGCCCGGTGGGTTGCAGCTTTCCGACCGTCGTGGTCGATGGACAGGCGCTCACCGAAGGCAACATCGACAAAGCCTGGCGGGGCACGCACGTCGATCGGCTCTTCGAGGAGGCGACCGGTCTGGAGTTCGTCGTGCACAACGACGCCGACGTCGCTGGTCTCGCGGAGATGACGCTCGGAGCGGGTCGAGGACTGCGCGGCACCGTCATGATGATCACGATCGGCACCGGTCTCGGTTCAGGTGTCTTCTACGACGGCATGCTCGTCCCGAACATCGAGGTCGGTCGGATGCCCGGCAAGGACGGCGAACCGATCGAGTTCTACGCAGGGGACCGTGCACGAAAGGTCGACGAGCTGAGCTGGAGCAAGTGGGGCGACCGCTTCAACTACTTCCTCCAGCGCGTCGAGCGCGTCTTTGCTCCCGCTCACTTCGTGCTCGGCGGCGGGGCCAGCAAGAAGCTCGACAAGTTCGAGGACAAGCTGGACGTCAACGCCGCGATCCACGTCGCCCACTTCCGGAACAACGCAGGAATCGTCGGTGCGGCGATGGCAGCCCGAGACGGTGGTCTTCGGACCGGAACGGGAACCGGAAACTGAACTGACGTCGAGGACGGCGTCAGCGTCAGACGCTGACGGCCGTGGGCTCGTCCTCGTCGATCTCGGCGGTGTCGTCGGCCTCGGTCGGCAGCGGGATGAGTCGACCGGCCTTGGCCTCGATCTGGCGGTAGATCGCCACGAGCACCGTGAGCACGATCACGGCGTACAGCGACCGCGGCCACAGCAGCACCTTGTCGACGAGGTCGTTGAAGCCCATGTCGACTTCGAAGAGACGCTCGACGACCCAGAGCATCGCCATGACAGCGAGGCCGATCGACGCGATGTACATCATCGGGAGGTAGGCGCGAGTGCGACGCAGCAGGAACAGACCCGGGAACGTGATCAGGATGATGATCAGCTGACCGATCTCGATGCCGACGTTGCGCCCGAGCAGCGAGAACAGCTGCGTGGTGCTGTCGATGTCGAGGTCCTGAACGAGTCCGGCGAACCCCATGCCGTGGAAGAGGCCGAACGCGAACGCGATCGACCATTCGCGGTGCCCGAAGATCGGTTTGATGTTGTGGAGCGCTGCGGCTGCGATGGACAGCGCGATCAACGCCTCGACGATCTTCGACGACGGCAGCGGCAAGATGTCGAGCCCGGCGAGCGTGAACGTCAGCGAGTGAGCGATCGTGAACATCGTGGCGACGATGATCACGCGCAGCAGTGACTGGCGGAAGCTCGGAGCGGGCTTCCAGCTTCCGGCGATGACGAGGACGGAGGGGAGCAGCAGCACGAAGACGAAGAAGATGTGGTCAGGCCCCGTACGGATGTGGTCGACGCCGAGGTCGATGCTCGCCCGGAAGTTCTTCCACTGGCTCGGGTTGCCGAGGTCGATCGTGGCGGACGGCGAGTCCGCGGTGAGGATCGCGAGCTCGTTGGTCTCCTGATCGATGACGCCACGCTTCCAGTCATTCGAGACCAGTGCGATGTTGTTGCGGTCATCGATCTCTTCGACGAACGGGGTGAACGTCACGTCGATGAGCTGGGGTACCTCTGCGGTGGGCAGTTGGACTTCGAAGGGGAAGATGGCGTAGCCGGTACCACCCTCCGCAACGTC
>CALIOL010000289.1 GCA_938044705.1 uncultured Ilumatobacter sp.
GGGCAGCGTTCGTTCGACGCGTTGCTCGCGATCTTCCGAGCCGGCGCATCGGCTGGATCGAGCGGTCGAGGCGCTGACGCAGTCGTGAACGTCGTGATCGACGCCGGGACGTTCGGCCGGGTGCTTGCGGCAGCCGGTTTGGCGCCGACCTCGATCGAAGGGTTGGCGGTCGATCCGTTTACGGGGCTGCCGGCGTCGAACGCGCTGCTCCCAGATCTCCTGACCGCACCCGATGATCTCGCTTCGATTCGCTGTGAAACCGATCGCGGCGTGCCTGTCCATGCCCATGACGTGCTGAGGGCGGCGCTTGCCGGTCATGTGCGTCGAGTCGTCCTGGACTCCGCCGGGCACGTGGTCGACTTCGGTCGCAAGAAGCGGTTGTTCGAAGGGCCGGCTCGCGAGGCGGCCAAGTTGCTGGTTCGACGTTGTCAGCATCCCGGCTGCGATCTGCCTTCGGGCTGGGCTGAGGTGGATCACAACATCGAGTGGACTGACCTGGGTTCGACCGACCAGGACAACGCAGGGGTCTTGTGTGCGAAACACAATCGGGCGAAACACGCGCTGGGTTTCATGCGAAGACGCGCAACGAACGGTGTCGACTACACCGTGAGGGCCGACGGCACCATCATCTTGCCGGTCGGTGCCCGAACGCCTCAGTTCGATCGCGACGACGAACCTCCCGACGACCTCGACGAAATCCGTCGCGAGAACTTCCTGACACGCGAACGACTTCGTGCTGCGTGCGCAGCGGTTCGACCCACAGCTTCATAAGGGTGCCCAAACGGCACTGCCCGATCGGGTCTGCCCGGATCTCGAGCGGGTCCTGCGGTCGATATGCGTGGCGAAGAATCGAAGAATCGAAGCAAGCCTGCGGCCTCGATCCGCTTTGTCGCTCCCACGACGTCGTAGGCGGATGTGTTGCGAGAAACCGACCGCGACGTCGATATCAACGATGGCGGTGCTACGCCACGGCGTTGACCGGCGTCTCCCTCGTCGTACTGATGATTGACTGGAACAGGGCCTCGACGACTGGTTCACGTGGGCCGGGTGCTGACCGAGCGACTTGGTAGACGTTGGGGAGTGGCTCGAGCGCGGTCGCCGGCGTCCACGGCACCATGTGGCCGTTGAGGTACCGAGTACTCAGAACGGCGACCCCGAGTCCGGCTTCGACGGCCGCTCGCACCGTTGATGACGACGGCCCCGAGAAGGCGATGCGGTGCTCGAGGGATGCAGCATCGAGCACTGGCTGGGCGATTTGGCGGTAGAAGCAGTCGTCTCCGAACGTAATCAGCGGGACCGGGCCTTCGTCGTGTGCGCAACTTGGGCAGGTCATCCAATGCAGCTGTTCGGTCCACAGCAGTTCGTCGTCGGGGAGCATGTCGTCAGCGCCGAGCTGAAACACCGCGACGTCGATCTCGCCTCTCTCGAGTTGGACGGGGAGGCGTTGGCTGGCGTCGATCACGAACTCGATAGCGGTTTTGGGGTGATGGCGTGTGAACCGTCCGAGCAGATCGGCCATGTGCGATGTCGCCACCTCTTCGTCGGCGCCGAGACGAACTGTTCCCGAGAGGTCAGAACACTGCAGCCGATCGGCGGCTCGATCATGGGTCTGCACGATGGTGCGGGCGTCTTCGATCAGATTCCGACCGTCGAACGACGGGCTCAGGTTGTGACCGTCGCGCACGAGCAACTGCCGGCCGACTCGCGCCTCGAGCCGTTTGATCTTCCAGCTCACGGATGACTGGCTTGTGTGGAGCTCGCGTGCCGCAGCGGTCATCCCGCCGTGGTCGAGGACGGCCAAGAACGTGCGCAGGGATTCGACGTCGAGCTGCATTCAACGAGCATGGCATCCTGTCATGAAAAATACAAAGACATGTTGTTTCCAATATGGACTCCGATGCTCGACTATGGCCTCATGACCGATACGAAATACGCACGACGACGCCTGTCCGACCTTCATCAGACCGGCACCTTCGTGCTCGTCAACGTCCACGACGTCGGCTCCGCAGCCATCGCACAGCATGCAGGCGCGCAGGCGATCGGAACGACGAGCGGTGGCCACGCGTACTCGATCGGCCGTCGTGACGCTGCTGCTGAACTCTCGCGAGAGGAGTCGATCGAGCGAGCAGCGGCCATCTGCGCAGCCGTCGACATACCGGTGAGCGTGGATGCGGAGAACGGGTGGGGACACGAGCCCGAGGACGTCGCTAAGACCATTCGGCTGCTGATGGAAGCCGGCGCTGCGGGAGCGAGCATCGAGGACTGGTCCGGCAGCGCCGAACGCGGTTTCTACGAATCGTCGCTGGCCGTTGCTCGAATCGAAGCAGCCGTTGAGACAGCGAACACACCGGAGACCGGCTTCGTCGTCTGTGCACGCGCCGACCGGCTGGCGCATGAGGGCATGAGTGGTTTCGAGGAGACACTCACTCGACTGCAGGACTTCGCGACCGCTGGCGCCGGATGCGTCTATGCGCCGGGCATTTCCGATACAGCCAAGATCGGGCGCGTCGTCGATGAAGCGGGTGGCCCGGTCAACCTCTTGCTTGGCATGAACAAGGCACTATCCGTCCCAGATGCCGCCGCGATGGGTGTCCGACGAATCAGTATCGGCAGCTCGCTCTATCAAGCCACGATGGGAGCCTTCTTCGAGATGGTGCAGGAGGCGCTCACGACGGGCTCGCTTGAGGTCGCTACTACCGTTCTCGACTACGAACTCATCGAATCCCTTTTCGCGGATCGATCCTGACCAGTGGAAACGCTGGCCGACCAAGCCGCCACGCACAACTCGAGCCCTGAACCGCCAATTCGGTGCGCGCTATCGGCACGGAAGGGCGGCCCAGTCGCAGCGAGAGTCCTGAAGGTCAGCGCTGGGTGAGCTGGCGAACCGTTGCGATTGCGTCGGCTGGATCGCTGACAAGAATGGCCGTCATGCCGAGCTCGGCGGCCGCATCGACGTTCGCTTGCATGTCGTCGAGAAATGCAGCCTGGGCTGGCGCAACGTTCAGCAGCTCGCATGCGTGATTGAAGATCCGGTGTTCCGGCTTCCTCATACCGACTTCGCACGAATCGATGATGACGTCGACGAGCTGGTCCCAGTCGGCCAAGTCGCGCCACCCGCCCAGGGCGCGCACGTTGTTGGTGAGAATCGCGGTCGAGAGCCCTTGCGCACGGAGGTCACGGAGAAGTTCGAGCATCTCGGGTCGCACAACGAGACCCAGGAGCACGTCCACCGGGAGCGGTGGGAATCCGTCGTGGCCGCGTTCACGCGCAATCGCTCCCGTCGCTTCCTCGTATTCGGCAAGTTCGATCTCGCCGCGCTCCAGACGGTGCCAGGGGTGGTCCCCGTCGCCGTAGTCGCCATGTCCGATGGCGATCGCAGCGAACTCGCGAACATCGAAGTAGTGCTCGGCCGCAAAACCGGCCATCAAATCGAAACGGCTCGTCGCTGAGGACCCCGCCAAAGTCGAAAATCACGCCATCTATCGCCTGATGCACATCGTGCTCGGTGTTCATAGCGCCTCCCGCTCTTCCGAAAACACTAGGCAGGACGGCCCCGGCCTCAGTTGTC
>CALIOL010000290.1 GCA_938044705.1 uncultured Ilumatobacter sp.
CAAACCGGAAGAGCGAAGAGGAGGGGTGGGGGAGGGGAGGGGAGGGGTTGGAGCCGACTCAGAGGGGTCGGTGGCGGGGTGGGTGACCGAGGAGCTCCTCGATCAACGCAGCCGCTTCACCATGACGGTCCTCGGTGACGAAAATCCGGGCCATCGGCTCGCGGCTGTACATCGTCATGTTGAGATTGAAGTCATCCGTGACGACGGCAGGAATGCCGGACGCGATGAGCTCGTCGGTGACCATTCGGCTCTGCCACAGCGGAAGCCACGCCGCTTCCACGCTGCGGTCCGGATCTGCGGTGTCCTCGTCGCCCGTTCGCCAGAGGTAGTCCCAGAACTGGCCCCAGATGCCGCGCTGCTTCATGCGGTGGCCGCCTCGGCAATGGCGTCGACGAGTCGGCCGAGGTCCGTGCGTGCGTTTCCCAGGCTCACTCGCAGATGATTCGGCGGCCGCGAACTGTCGACGGCGAACGGTGCGCCGGGAGCCACGCCGATCCCGGCGAGCGCAAGCGCGAGCACGGCCCGTTGTTCGTTCGCAACCGGCACCCACAGGTTCAGGCCGGCCGAGCTGGTCACCTCGATGCCGACGTCGGCGAGCTGTTCGCACACGGCACGTCGTCGATCGTCGTACACCGTTGATGCCTCGCGGACCAACGCATCGGTCGCCGGGTCTCGAAGCAGGGTGACGAGCACGTGCTGGATGAGTCGGCTGGTCCACGACGGACCCAGACGCCGCCGGTCGACCACCGCAGAGATCGGTTCGGCTGCGCCGCACACCGCCGCGATGCGCAGGTCGGGGCCGTGCGATTTCGAGAAGCTGTGCACGTGAACGACTCGATCGGGACGCCGGACGCCGATCGATGGAACCGGTCCGGCGACGAGGTCCCCAGCGTGGTGGTCCTCGATGATCCACGTGTCTGGCGCCAGATCGGCGAACAGCGAAGCGACGACGTCGATTCGTTCAGCGCTCATCGACCGTCCTGTCGGGTTGTGCGCTGTGGGCTGGAGGATCGCCAGCACCGGCGGTGTGTTCGGCGACGCATCGAGCGCCTCGGCGAGTCGGTCGGGCACGATGCCCTCGGCATCGATCGGTACGCCGACGACCTGAGCGCCGATGCGTTCGAGCATGTCGAGGATCGGCGGGAAGGTCGGATCCTCGACGATCACGGTGTCGCCGAACCGCACGAGTGCGCTGATGAGTCGGTCGAGCGCATCGAGCGACCCGTCGAGCACGGTCACAGCTTCGGCTTCGAACGGCGTGCGTGCGCGAAGCAGGACCTCGAGCTCTTCGAGCACTGGGCGGTCGATGTAGGAGGTGATGGCGACGTCGGCGTGGAGGCCGCGCACCATCGTGGCGATGGTCGGGAGGAGGTTCGTATCGGGCGTGCCGGTGCTGAGGTCCAGGATCGGTGGGCCACCGTTTGCCTGCGTGGTTGCCGGAACCCTCCAGAACCTGCCGGTCATCTCCGCACGTGCTGCGCGGATCGTCGTCCCGTTCCGTCGAGCTGTTTCGATCAGTCCGTGGCGAGCGAGGATCCGCCAGGATTCAGCAACGGTGCTCGAGCTGACACCACAACTCCGAGCGAGTTGTCGAACCGTGGGCAGTCGATCGCCGTGAGCCAGATCGCCGCGGCTCACCATCGCACCGATCGACGTCGCGATCCCTTCTGCGGTGAGCTCGCCGCAGGTCGACGTGATCGTCTCGGCGAGCGATGCTGCGCGGTCGACGGCGGTGGCGTCCGCGAGCGAGCCCGGCGCAAGAGTCGAGAGTTCGATCGATCGTTCGATCGACTTTGTCTACAACAAACATCTCCTTGTGTCGAGTGCAAGAGCGCAATACTGTCGGCGCGATGACGTCGACCAGCGAACTCGCCCAGCGCTACCGCGAGGTGTTCCCGTCCTGGCTCGGTCCGCTCCACGGTGAGGGGCCGATCTCGATCGACCGAGGCGAAGGCGGCTACGTCTGGGACCTCGAAGGCAACCGGTACCTCGACTTCTTCGGAGGTGTGCTGACCACGATGATCGGGCACAACCAGCCTGACGTCACGGCAGCAGTGCAGGCGCAGGCTGCCAAAGTGATGCACTCCTCCACGCTGTATCTGAACGAGGAGATGGTGGCGCTCGCCGAGGAGATCGCCGCGGTGTCGGGCATCCCCGATGCTCGCGTGTTCTTTACGTCATCAGGGAGCGAGGCGAACGACACCGCGCTGCTGCTGGCGACGTCGTACCGTCAATCCAACCAGGTGCTGGCGATGCGCAACAGCTACCACGGCCGCTCGTTCACGACCCAGGCCATCACGTCGCATTCGTCGTGGCGTTCGAGCAGCGTGTCGGGCCTCGATGTGCAGTTCGTGCAAGGCGGATACCGGCTGCGTAGCCCGTTCCGCGACCTCGATGACGACGCGTACACGCAGGCCTGCTGCGACGATCTCGAACAGATCCTCGACATGACGTCCGCCGGCAGCGTCGCATGTCTCATCGCCGAGCCGATCCAAGGCGTCGGTGGGTTCGCGACGCCGCCCGACGGCTTCTTCGGTCAGATGCACAAGATCCTGGAGGGGCGCGACATCCTCTTCGTTTCCGACGAGGTGCAGACCGGGTGGGGTCGCACCGGCGAGCACTTCTGGGGGTACCAGGCTCACGGCATCACGCCCGACATGCTGACCTTCGCCAAGGGCGTCGGCAATGGCGTCGGTCTGGCTGGTGTCGTTGCGCGCTCCGAGGTGATGGACGCGATCAAGGTCACCTCGTTCTCGACCTTCGGCGGGAACCCACTCGCCGCGGCCGCCGGGCGTGCCACGCTCAAGCATGTGCTCGACAACGATCTGCAGGGCAACTCACTCAAGATGGGCGAACGCTTCCGCGAACGGCTCGACCCGCTGGTCGCAGACGTCCCATGGATCGCCGAAGTACGCGGCCGCGGCCTGATGGTCGCGATCGAAACCGTGCACGACGACAGCCTTCACCCCGACCCCGCCAAAGCCGTCGCCATTGCGGACGGGTGCAAAGATCGAGGCCTCCTCGTCGGCAAGGGTGGTCTCTATGGCAACGTGGTCCGTATCGCCCCGATGCTCAACGTGACCGAAGCTGAGATCGACGAGGGGGTCGACATCATCGCAGCGACCGTTGCGGCGATCGCCTAGAGCACGACAACTCACGCAAGAACCGACACATCGCCGAAACCATCCGGCAACACTCCATCGTCACACTCACCGACAAGTCATCACCGTTCGACCAGCAATCAGCCAACGAGGGAACCCATGTCACGAATCATCAAAGCCGCACTGCTCCAAACCGACTGGACCGGCGACAAGGAATCGATGATCGTCAAGCACGAGGAGCAGGCCCGCGAAGCAGCGGCCCAGGGCGCACAGATCATGTGCTTCCAGGAACTGTTCTACGGCCCGTACTTCTGCCAAGTGCAAGACGCGCAGTACTACGAGTACACCGAGTACATCCCGGATGGTCCCACCACCAAGCGGTTCCAGACCCTCGCCAAGGAACTGAACATGGTCATGGTGTTGCCGATGTACGAGATCGTGCAGCCCGGTGTGTACTACAACACCGCTGCGGTCATCGACGCCGATGGCACCTACCTCGGCAAGTACCGCAAGCAGCACATTCCGCAGGTGAAGGGGTTCTGGGAGAAGTTCTACTTCAAGCCCGGTGACGGTGGATACCCGATCTTCGAGACCGCCGTTGGTCGAGTGGGCGTGTACATCTGCTACGACCGGCACTTCCCGGAGGGCTGGCGTGCGCTCGGTCTCAACGGCGCCGAGATCGTCTTCAACCCGTCGGCGACACACCGCGGCCTCTCCGAGTACCTGTGGAGCATCGAACAGCCGGCGGCGGCCGTGGCGAACATGTACTACGTCGGCGCCATCAACCGCGTCGGCATCGAAGACCTCGGCGAGAACGACTTCTACGGCCAGAGCTACTTCGTCGATCCGAAAGGCGCATACGTAGGCGACAAGGGCGACCCGCACGACCCCGAGCTGATCGTGCGCGATCTCGACCTCGATGCGATCCGAGAGACACGCGATGGCTGGCAGTTCTACCGAGATCGTCGCCCCGAGGCCTACACCGAGCTGACGGAGCACTGACATGGCGACCACTCTGATCTCAGGAGGAACGGTCATCTCTGCGATCGGCCGACGCGAGGCCGACGTGCTGATCGACGGCGAGTCGATCAGTGCCATCCTCGCTCCCGGTCACGCCGCTGCATATGGCGTCACGCCGGACACGACGATCGACGCCACGGGCAAGTACGTGGTGCCAGGTGGGGTCGACGCACACGTCCACATGTCGCTGCCATTCGGTGGCACTGTCTCGGCCGATGATTTCGACACCGGCTCGCGTGCTGCTGCGTGGGGCGGCGTCACGACGATCATCGACTTCGCATCACAGACCGTCGGCCTCGACGTTCGTGACGTGCTCGGTGCCCGCCACGAGGAGGCCGCGGGCGAGTGCCACATCGACTACGCGTTCCACCAGATCATCGGCGATGTCAACGACGAGTCCTTGAAGGCCATGACCGATCTCGTCGAGAACGAAGGTGTCACCAGCTTCAAGATGTTCATGGCGTACCCGGGGGTCTTCTATTCAGATGACGGCCAGATCCTGCGGGCGATGCAAAACACGTCCGAGTCGGGCGGTCTGATGATGATGCACGCCGAGAACGGCATCGCGATCGACGTGCTCGTTGCTCAGTCGCTGGCCCGAGGCGACACGGACCCGAAGTACCACGCGTTCACTCGACCCGAAGAGCTCGAGTCCGAAGCGACCCACCGGGCCATCAAGCTCGCCCGTGTTGCCGGCAACGTGCCGCTCTACATCGTGCATATGTCGGCCTCCGAGGCGCTCGAAGAGGTGTCACGTGCGCAGCACATGGGCCTGAATGTCTTTGCCGAGACCTGCCCGCAATACCTCTATCTCTCGATCGAGGATCATCTCGCTCAGCCTGGCTTCGAAGGATCGAAGTGGGTGTGCTCGACACCGCTGCGCTCGAAGCACGAGCATCACCAGAAGGACCTCTGGAAGGGCCTTCGGATGAACGAACTGGCAGTCGTGTCGACCGACCACTGCCCGTTCTGCATGAAGGATCAGAAGGAGCTCGGGCTCGGTGACTTCTCGAAGATCCCGAACGGGATGGGCGGCGTCGAACACCGGATGGAGCTGATCTACCAGGGCGTCGTGATGGGTGAGATGACGCTCGAACGCTGGGTCGAGACCTGTTGCACCACACCGGCGCGCATGTTCGGGCTCGACAAGAAAGGCGTGCTCGAGCCGGGTGCCGATGCCGACGTTCTCGTGTGGGACCCGAACGGAAAGACCAAGATCGGGATCGACGACAAACATCACATGGACATGGATCACTCCTCCTACGAAGGCTTCGAAGTCGACGGCAAGGTCGACACGGTCCTGTCTCGCGGTCGAGTGGTCGTGCAAAACGATGAGTACGTCGGCGCGAAGGGCCACGGCAAGTTCGTCAAGCGCGGGCTGAGCACGTACCTGCACTGACGAGGTGGTCGACGACCAATTCCGCAGGCTTCAAGAACAGAGGACATCGATGAATCGCATTTCACATTGGATCGACGGGAACGTGGTCGCGTCGACCTCGGGGAACACCGCACCGGTCTACGACCCGGCGACGGGCGAGCAGAGCGGCACGGTGGACCTCGCGTCGGTTGCCGAGGTCGACATGGCCGTCGCCACTGCCAAGGCGGCATTTCCCGAGTGGCGATCGACCTCGCTGTCAAGACGCGCCGAAATCCTCTTTCGGCTGCGCGAACTCGTCGACGCGAACCGCAAGGAGATCGCTCGCCTCCTCACCGCCGAGCACGGCAAGGTGTTGTCCGACTCGCTCGGAGAGGTTGCCCGCGGGCTCGAGAACATCGAGTTCGCCTGTGGCATCCCGCAGCTCATCAAGGGTGAGTATTCCGAGCAGGCGTCGTCCGGTGTTGACGTGTACTCGATTCGTCAGCCGCTCGGCGTGGTTGCTGGCATCACGCCGTTCAACTTCCCGGCGATGGTTCCGATGTGGATGTTCGCGAACGCCCTGGCGTGCGGAAACACCTTCGTGCTCAAGCCGAGTGAGAAGGACCCGTCGGTCAACATGTTCGTCGCCGAGCTGTTGGCCAAAGCAGGGATGCCCGCGGGCGTGTTCAACGTCGTTCAGGGGGACAAGGTCGCCGTTGATCGCCTGCTCGAGCACGACGACATCGCGGCGGTGAGCTTTGTCGGATCAACGCCGATCGCGCAGTACATCTACGAGACCGGGACGAAACATGGCAAGCGTGTCCAGGCGCTCGGTGGAGCGAAGAACCACATGCTGGTGCTCAATGATGCCGACCTCGACATGGCTGCCGACGCAGCGGTCAGCGCAGCCTATGGCTCGGCGGGAGAGCGCTGCATGGCGGTCAGCGTCGTGCTCGCTGCCGATGAGATCGCCGACGACCTGGTGTCCAAAGTCGCTGAACGCATTCCTTCGATCAAAGTCGGCGCCGGGTACGACGACGGCAACGAGATGGGCCCGCTCATCACGGGGGAACACCGAGACAAGGTGAAGGGGTACATCGACGGAGCTGCGGACAGCGGTGCCACGGTGGTCGTCGACGGTCGCGAAGGGCTGCCCGCCGAGGGCTACTTCGTCAACCCGACCTTGCTTGACCGGGTCGAGCCCGGGATGGCGTGCTACGACGACGAGATCTTCGGGCCGGTGCTCAGCGTGAAGCGTGTGAGCGGCTATCAGGACGGTCTCGACACGATCAACGCAAGCCCGTATGCGAACGGAACAGCGATCTTCACCAGAGACGGAGGAGCGGCCCGCCAGTTCCAGTTCGACGTGCAGGTCGGGATGGTCGGCATCAACGTTCCCGTCCCGGTGCCGGTCAGCTACTACAGCTTCGGTGGCTGGAAGGCCAGCCTGTTCGGCGACACACACATGTACGGACCCGAAGGCATCAACTTCTACACGCAGGGCAAGGTCATCACGAGCAGGTGGCCCGACCCGGCGACCAGCTCGGTGAACCTGGGCTTCCCCGAAACACGCTGAATGTCGACGCACACACGAACACCGAAGGGATCTTGACCATGGATATCGGAGTGGTACTTCAAACGACGCCGCCGGCGGCGCGCACCGTGGACCTGGCGAAGAAGGCCGAGACCTACGGGTTCAGCCACGTGTGGACGTTCGACTCCCACATCCTGTGGCAAGAGCCGTACGTCATCTATTCCCAGATTCTCGCCGAGACCCGCAACATCGTCGTCGGACCGATGGTGACCAACCCGGCCACACGCGACTGGACCGTGACCGCGTCGACGTATGCGACTCTGAACGAGATGTACGGCAATCGGACGGTCTGTGGGATCGGTCGTGGTGACTCGGCGGTTCGGGTCACCAACGGGAAGCCGACCACGCTGAAGACCATGCGTGAGTCCGTGAACGTCATTCGCGAACTCGCGAACGGTCGGGGCGTGGAATACAACGATTCGGTCATCACCCTGCCATGGGCGTCCAAGAGTCGGCTCGAGGTCTGGGGCGCCGGGTACGGCCCGAAAGCACTGAAGATGATCGGCGAGACATGTGACGGATTCATCCTGCAACTCGCGGACCCCCAGATCACCGAATGGATGATCGGCGCGGTGCGCACTGCTGCTTCCGATGCGGGTCGAAACCCGGACGACATCACGATGTGCGTTGCCGCGCCGGCGTACGTCAGCGACGACCTGGCGCATGCTCGAGACCAGACCCGCTGGTTCGGTGGAATGGTCGGCAACCACGTCGCGGACATCGTCGATCGATACGGCGCCGACGCCGGCGTACCCCAGGCACTCACCGACTACATCAAGGGTCGCCAGGCATATGACTACAACCAGCATGGCAGCGCGTCGAGCGAGCATGTCGACTTCGTGCCCGACGAGGTCATCGACCGCTTCTGCCTGCTGGGCCCGGTGGAGACCCAAATCGAACGGCTCAACGAACTGAAGTCGCTCGGCGTCGACCAGTTCGCGGTGTACCTCCAACACGACGCCAAGGACGACACGCTTGCTCAGTACGGCGAGAAGATCATCCCTGCGATGCTCGAACAGGCGCTCGCCAAGCAGTGACCGGCCGTGCTCGCACGGACCATCCCTCTGCTGAGGCGTGGTCTACGTTTGGCGCATGGGAACAATGATCGACTTCGCAGCTGGTGACATCGACGCACGCGGATACCTGGCGCTTCCTGCATCTGGTGCTGGGCCTGGGGTGATCGTCGTCCAGGAATGGTGGGGCTTGGACTCGGGGATCAAGGCGATGGCCGACCGCCTCGCCAGCTACGGATTCGTCGCCTTGGCACCGGACCTGTACCACGGCGAACTCGCGGAGCACACCGAGATGGACAAAGCCGGCGAGCTGATGAACTCGCTGTCGCCGGAGCGGGCCGCTCGGGACATGAGCGGCGCGGTCGATCATCTGGCGCAGCTCGATGCCACCACGGGTGACGGTGTCGGCGTGGTGGGATTCTGCATGGGCGGAATGTTGACCTTTCTCCTCGCAGCCCATCGTCCCGACATGGTGAAAGCCGCCGTTCCTTT
>CALIOL010000291.1 GCA_938044705.1 uncultured Ilumatobacter sp.
GCGACGATCAGCACCACACGGTGCCCTTCGTCGGCGGCGCGGCGCATCGTGCCGCCCGTCGAGATGCACTCGTCGTCGGGGTGAGCGTGCAGGCAGACCAGGGTTCCCATCGGCCTCAGTGTGCCAGCGTTCGCGACCCGCCGGGCGGTCACCCTGCGTGTCGGACTGCGCCGGATTCGACGAGTGCGTCGACACGTTCCGGGGCGATACCCCAGTCGGCGAGAACGTCACGTGTGTGCTCACCGGGCCACGCAGGAGCGGAAGCGATCTCGTTCTCCGTTCGGCTGAATCGAGGTGCTGGAGCAGGCTGTGTCACCCCGGCCACTTCGACGAAGGTCTGTCGTTCGACGTTGTGCGGGTGCGCCGCAGCCTCCGACATCGTGAGTACGGGAGCGAAGCAGACGTCGGTGTGCTCCATGATCTCGCACCACTCGTCGCGCGTCTTCGTCGCGAAGAGCTCAGTCAGCCGCTCTTTCAGCTCGACCCACTCCCCCTGGTCCATCTGCTTCGCGAACTGCTCGTCGTCCGTGAGACCCGTCAGCCGCATCAGCTCGGCATAGAACTGCGGCTCGATCGACCCCAGCGAGATGTACTCGCCATCGCTGCATTCGTACACGTCGTAGAAGTGAGCACCCGTGTCGAGGAGGTTGGTGCCCCGGGCATTCTCGTCGAAGATGCCCATGGATTTGAACGCCCAGAACATCGACATCAGAATCGCTGATCCATCGACCATGGCCGTGTCGACGACTTGGCCTTTGCCGCTCTTCGACGACTCGAGCAACGCTGCGACAACGCCGAGTGCGAGGAACATCCCTCCCCCGCCGAAGTCGCCGACCATGTTGAGCGGCGGGGTCGGTCCTTCGCCTCGACGCCCGAAGTGAGCGAGCGCGCCGGCGAGCGAGATGTAGTTGATGTCGTGGCCGGCGGCCTGGCTGTACGGGCCGGTTTGACCCCAGCCGGTCATACGACCGAACACCAGCTTCGGGTTCCGAGCCAAGCACTCGTCGGGCCCGATCCCGAGGCGCTCCATCACGCCTGGCCGGAAGCCTTCGATGATCGCATCGGCGTGCTCGACCAGGTCGAGCAGCGTGGCAACGCCGTCCGGGTGCTTCAGATCGACGGCGATGTTGCGCCGTCCGCGGAGCAAGATGTCACCGTGCGCCTGGTCCGGTGCGGGTCCGCGGACCGCGCCGGCACGCTCGACGCGGACGACCTCCGCACCCAGGTCCGCGAGCAGCATGGCTGCGAACGGGCCGGGCCCGATGCCGGCGATTTCGATGATGCGATGTCCTGCGAGTGGTCCGGCCATGTCAGGCCTCCTGTCGTTGAAGTGAGGTTCGAATGTGACCGCCGATGGCTTCGGCGAAGACCGGCCAGAGCGGTCGGGGAAGATCGTGGCCCATGTCGGCCACGACGAGCAGCTTCGAGCCGTCGATGAGCGCGGCGGTGGCTTCGCCCCCCGAGGGTGTGATCAAGGTGTCGTCGCGTCCGTGCACGACGAGGGTCGGGACGTCCAACCCCTGCAATGCGTCAGATCGATCACCGCTCGCGTAGATCGCTGCGAGCTGGCGCGTCGCGCCCTCCGGGTAGAACATTCGATCGAAGTCGGCGGCCGCCCGCTCCTTGATGGCGTCGAGGTCCACGTGCTTCTTCGAGGCCCACACTTCGGAGCGCGTCGACGCTTCGATGAACGCCGTGCGATCCGACGGTGGCGGCGCGAGCAGCGCCTCGCGGGCTTCCGGCGTCGGTGCGCCGACACGCGGCGCCCCGGTGCTCGACATGACCGACGTCAGACTCGCGATGCGTGTCGGGTGTTCGATCGCCATCGTCTGCACGATCATGCCGCCCATGGACACCCCTGCGATGTGTGCACGCTGGACCCCGAGGTGATCGAGCAGTGCGATCCCATCGGCGGCCATGTCGGACAGCGTGTAGGGCACGTCTGGCGTCGGCTCCCCGGCGAGCATCGTCGAGAGCACCTTCATCGGTTTCACCGTGCCGGACAACTTGGACGACAGCCCGACGTCGCGATTGTCGTAGCGCACGACATGCAGCCCCTGCGCCACGAACGCGTCACACAGCCCCGGGTCCCAACCACTCATTTGACTCGTGTAGCCGCAGACCAACAGCAATGTGGGGTCGGCGGGGTTGCCTCTGGTCTCGTACTCGAGCTCGATTCCTGACGACAGCTCGGCACGTGGCATCGACCGATCATGCCAGAGCGGACTCGCCAGCAAAGAAGCCCGACGTACTTCAACGTTGACGTACTACCTTCGGAACCGTGACGAGCAACGCAACGATCCGAGTCCATGCTCCCGGCCGGGTCAACCTGATCGGTGAACACACGGACTACACCGGTGGTCTGGCGTTTCCGATGGCGATCGATCGGGGGACGACCCTCACCGCCACACCCCATGATTCGCGCATCGAGCTCACCTCGGCCGACGTGGTCGGCACGGTGAATCTGGTGGTACCGGTCGAGGTCGACCCTCGCGAGGTCGTTCCCGACTGGGGGACGCGCATCGCAGCCATCGCCAGCGACCTGGGTGCGCAGTCGGGGCTCATCGGTCATCTCGTGTCGGACATTCCTGCCGGCGCCGGGCTCTCCTCCAGTGCAGCGCTGATGTGCGCGCTCGGCCTTGCGCTCGGGTTCGACGGCACCCCCCTCGAGTTGGCCGAAGCAGCGCGCCGAGCCGAGCATGCAGCAACCGGGGTCCCGACGGGAATCATGGACCAGCTGTGCATTGCTTCAGCGACGCACGGCCATGCGACGCTCATCGATTGCCACACGAATGTCGTCGAACAGGTCCCCGTTCCCACCGACGTCGACATCGTCGTGCGATACATCGCACATCGCACGCTCGTCGGTTCCGAGTACGCAGATCGTGTCCACGAGTGCGCCCGAGCCGAAGACGAGATCGGCCCGCTTCGGCTCGCAACGCTCGATGACGTCGAGCGCCTCACCGATCCGCTCGTTCGACGCCGAGCGCGTCACGTGGTCAACGAGAACCAACGGGTGCGGGACTTCGCCGCTGCGCTTCGCGAGGCCGACTACCGAACCGCCGGCACCTTGATGATTGCCAGCCACGCGAGTCTGCGCGACGACTACGACACCTCGACCACCGAGATGGACGCCGCCGTTGATGAGCTGAACGCGACCGACGGAGTCTTCGGTGCCCGCATGACCGGTGGCGGCTTCGGCGGTTGTCTCGTCGCGATGTGCGAACCTGGCGTCATCACCGACGGCTGGCTCGTCAAGGCGTCGGAGGGTGCCCGAGTGCTTCCGCCAGACGTGTGAGCGCTGCTGGCGTTCGAATCCCCCACCAGAAGAGGTCTTGGCCATCGACTCGGACGACTTGGGCGGTCGGAATCGCCTCGGCCAGCTCGACGAGATGTGCGTCACCGAACTCGTAGGGCTCGCTCGGCACGAGCACCAGACTCGGTGCGGTCGCTGCAACCGAGTCGAGCGTGACCGTCGGGTACGCGGCTTCGCCGAACGTAACGACATCGACGCCGACGGCGTCGAGCAGCGACGCGCCGTACGTCGCCGCTCCGATCGTCATCCACGGCCTGCGCCAGATGGGCACGAATGCCGTTCGTCGGGGTCCGGTGCGAAGCGCTGCGCCCGCCTCGATCGTGCGGGGTGCGACGTGAGCGACCGCTGCGAGGGCCGGCACGACCTCGAGTGCCCGCGCCACGTTGGTGACATCGGAGACGAACACCTCGACGCCCGCCGCTACGAGCGCATCGTGGTCCTCGATCCGGTTCTCCTCGCGATCGAGCACCACGACATCGGGTTCGAGTGCAACGATCGCTGCGATATCGGGATTCTTGGTTCCACCGACGTGGGCGATGTCGGGCTGCTCGCAGTACTTGCTGCACGCGACGACATCAGCACGGAGCGCCAGCAGCGTCTCGGTGCTCGACGGGACGAGGCTGACGATTCGCTTGCTCAACTGTCGAGCAACTTGTCCTTCTGGGCCTGGAACTCCTCGGCGGTCAACGTGCCACGCTCGAGCATTCCCTCCAGTTTCTCCAACTGCGAGGCGACATCCGAGCCACCGCCTCCCGGCATCGTGAAGCGACGCTTCTCGTTCTCTTCCATTTGCGTATGAATCTCGCGCTGCACACGGTCCGGTTGGCGGATGTCGGTGAAGCGCTGCTGGCCGTCTTCGCCGCCCGACTCGATCACCAGGTCGCCCGCGCCGACGAGGCGTTCGAACACCGACTGGTTGAAGTGCACGGTGTTGACTCGTTCGAGTGGAATCTCGATGCCCTGCTTGGCAACCACGCCCTGGCGAAAGATCAGCCGATCAGACGTGATGACGAAGTTGGTCGTCGCCCACTTCAGGTAGCGACCGATCAGCCAGACGATCGACAGCACCAGGAAGATCAGGGACAGCCAGGCCATGATCGTGCGCGGCGAGGTACCCGAATCGGTGACCACCAGCGTCAAGATCCCGAATGCGATCGATGCGACCAGCACGGCCACCGGCTTGGCGTAATACCACCAGTGCGGGTGCAAGTCGACGGCGACTTCCTCGTACGGGTTGAGCAGCTTGCGTGGGTACGGCATGCCCCTCACGGTAGTTCGCACGGAGCCGGAGCGACGGACCTCGTACGCTGGGCGGCGTGGAAGCTGATGCGCTGATCGCCGACCTGGATCCGGATCAGCGCGCCGCGGTCACCACGGAATCACAGCTCGTTGCGGTGATCGCCGGTGCCGGCTCGGGCAAGACGCGAGTGCTCACACGACGGATCGCCTATCGCATCTCGTCCGGCACCGCCGACGCCCGACACACGCTTGCGCTCACGTTCACACGAGAGGCTGCTGGCGAGCTTCGGGGGCGCCTTCATCGCCTCGGGTTGCGCGACCACGTCGAAGCGGGAACGTTTCACTCGGTGATGCTCTCCGTGCTCCGACAGCGCTGGGCGGATACCGAGCGGCGACCCAAGACCATCGTCGCCGATCGTCGTCGGCTCCTTCGTGACGCACAACGCGACGACGACCTCGGTGGAGGACGCCAACTCGTCGAGATCGGCAACGAGGAGATCTCCTGGGCGATGGCCCGCGGCATCGCCCACGACAAGTACTCGGCGCTCGCTCGTCGCGATGGGCGCAAGCCGACAGGTGGCGTCGAAGCTGCCGCGGCCACGTATGCGAGCTATTCCCGCCTCAAGCGCAAGCGCGGGGTGATCGACTTCGACGACGTGCTCCTCGACGTGCTCAACGACGCGGAAGGCGACCCGGAGTTCGCCGACACGTTGCGGTGGCGGTTCCGACATCTCCTGATCGACGAAGCTCAGGACCTCAACCCTGTGCAGCATCGGTTGATCGATCTCCTTCGACGCGGGCGCGACGACGTGTTCCTCGTCGGCGACCCAGCTCAAGCTGTGTATGGCTTCAACGGCGCAGATCCGAAGCTGCTGGTCGACGTCGAGGCTGAGTTCCCCGGCATCGAAGTCGTGCGACTGCCCGTCAATCATCGCTGCACACCTCAGATCGTTCGCGCCGGAGCTCACGTGCTGGCCGCGGGCGAGCAGCCCGCGGACATCCGTTCTGCTCGAGACGATGCTCGTCCGGTCGGATTGGTCTCGATCGAAGACGAACACGCTGAAGCGTCATTCGTGGCGTCTCGCATTGCCCAGGACGACCCGAACCTGGTCCGAGGGGGAAACGTTGCGGTACTCACCCGCACCAATGTCCAGCTCGACGCATTCGAGTCAGCGCTGAGCGAACGCGGCGTCGCGGTTCGACGCGCGGCGAATGCGAGGAACTCGCCGCTGCAAGCAGCAATGCGGACCGCGTCGGCGAACTCGTCGGCCTCCGCGCTGCGCGCGTGGGCGCACGACACGCTGGACGACATTGCGCAGCTCGAATCATCGACCGGCAAGGTCGCCGATCTCGATCGCCGCATCGCGGAGTCCAAACGGACGAACGGCGCACGAGCGTCCCATCGACCGAACGCCAACCTGTCGACGCAGTTGGCCGAGGCGCGTTCCGAGCTCGCCCACGTCGAGGCAGAGCGCAGCGTCGCCACCGCACTGCTGGAGTTTCTACGCGAGCAACCGAGAGGCGACGGGGCTGAGTTCCGTTCGTGGGTCGCGACGACGAATCCGTTCGACGATCGCTCGACGGATGGCGTCGAGCTGTTGACCTTTCACGCATCCAAGGGGCGCGAGTGGCACAGCGTGTACGTGGCGGGTGTCGAGACGAGCTTGATGCCGCACAAGTCGGCAACGACCACCGCGGAGCGACACGAGGAAGCACGACTCCTCTACGTCGCAACGACTCGAGCGACCGATTCGCTGGTGTACACCCACGTCGAACGCCGCAGCGGCTACGCCCGCAAGCTGTCCCCCTACCTCGATTCGTTCGACGCGACGGAGCCCGACCCGGTGGCGCCACCCGCCTCGCTCCGCCGAGACCGTTCCTCCGGCGACGACACGTTGCAGCGGCTCACCGAATGGCGAGCGAACGCCGCTCAACGGTCGCGCGTGGTTCCCGCCCAGATCTTGAGCGATCGCGATCTGTCCAAGATCGCCGCAGTGCGACCAAACTCGGCCGAGGAGATCGATACCGCGATCGACATCGGTCTGCTGACCGCTCGACGCCTGGCTCCTGAGATCTTGCCGCTCATCGGTACTCCGGTGGCCGAGACCGCGGACTGAACCTCCACGACCGCTTCAGAGCCCCATCTCTTTGGAGATGATGATCTTCATCACTTCGGTGGTGCCGCCGTAGATCGATGTGATCCGGGCATCGGCGTAGTTGCGGGCGATGGGGTACTCGGTCGTGTAGCCGTATCCGCCGAACAGTTGGAGGCAGCGATCGGCCGCCCGGAGCTGCAGCTCGCTGCACCAGTATTTGGCCTGAGCTGCGTCGGCTGCGCTGAGCGTTCCGGCGTTGAGCGCGAGCACACACTGGTCGACGTAGGCCTGGGCGATGTCGACTTCGGTCTTCACTTCGGCGAGCACGAACTTCGTATTCTGAAACGTGGAGATCGGCTTGCCGAACGCCGTCCTCTCGCGCACGTACTCGACCGTCCAGTTCAGCGCAGCCCGTGCCGACGCGACACCAGCGACAGCGATCGACAACCGCTCCTGGGCGAGGTTCGCCGTCAGGTAGTTGAAGCCCTTGCCTTCGTCGCCGAGCAGATTCGCGACCGGCACCCGCACGTCGCTGAAGAACAGTTCGGCGGTATCCGCGCTGTGCTGGCCGATCTTGTCCAGGTTCCGACCGCGCTC
Organism: uncultured Ilumatobacter sp.; assembly: GCA_938044705.1. Classification (GTDB taxonomy): domain Bacteria; phylum Actinomycetota; class Acidimicrobiia; order Acidimicrobiales; family Ilumatobacteraceae; genus Ilumatobacter_A. The sequence continues at coordinate 7,249 of CALIOL010000291.1, forward strand.
AAAACCCGGCATCCCGCGCTCGACGACCATCAGCGAGATACCAGCGTGGCGTTCGTTCGGGTCGGTCTTTGCGGCGACGATCACCAGATCGGAGTTGATGCCGTTGGTGATGAAGGTCTTGGAGCCATTCAGGATGTACTCGTCGCCGTCGCGAATCGCCGTGGTAGCGATCCCGGCGAGGTCTGACCCGGTGCCCGGTTCGGTCATCGCGATCGCGGTCACCAGTTCGCCCGACGCGACACCGGGGAGCCACCGCTGGGCCTGCTCGTCGTTGAGGTATTCCACGAAGTAGGGGGTCGTGATGTCGTTGTGGAGCGTGATGCCGTTTCCTGCGCCGCCGATACCCGCCGCGGCCAGCTCCTCTGCGATCACCTGGTTGAACCGGAAGTCCGTCGTCCCTCCTCCGCCGAACTCCTCGGCAATCGCCATTCCGACGAAGCCGTACTCCCCCGCTTTCGCGTACAGATCGTGCGGTGCGATGCCGGCCTCTTCCCACTCCATGTAGTGCGGCGTGATCTCCGCCGCGATGAATGCGGCGAACGACGCTCGAAACGCCTCGTGGTCGTCGTCGAAGAGCGGGCGAGGGGCGTTGGGCAGGGTTGCAGCGGCAGATGCGGTCACGCTGCGACGTTAGAACTCGGGCGACCTCCGAGCACCAATCGGCCCACGATTGCCGGTGACGGCGTCAGCTCTGCTTGCATCGAGGCCATGAACCTGCTCGATGCTGACTCGTTCGACGACCAGCTGATTCTCCCTCCGCC
>CALIOL010000292.1 GCA_938044705.1 uncultured Ilumatobacter sp.
ACGACGAGGTCCGCATCGGCGGCATCGTCGGTGGGGCTCATGCCGTCGGCGAGCAGCGCACCGACGAGTTTGTCGGAGTCGACATCATTCTTGGGACAGCCGAGCGTCTCGACGTAGAAGCGCTGCACGTCAGCACGCTATCGCTCTGTAGGTGGGACGAACCGGCCCACGTCACCTCCACCGAACCGTTCGACCAGTTCGGCTCCGATCGCAGCGAGCGACTCGGTGACCTCGACGGGCGGCTCGATGAGTTCGATCCCGCCCATGAGCCCGGAGATCTGCACCGCCAGGACTCTCGCATTCCATGCGCCGAGCGTTGCCCGTGTCCGGTCTTCGAAGGTATCGCTCGGCTCCACGACGGTCTCGACGCCCATCGCTCTCAACGGACCGAGCACCGAGGGGTCGACCAGTGCCTCGACGGTCACCCGCATCGAGTTCTCGATGTATCCCGACGTGACCGACTCCCACTCGGCATCGAGATCGAACGACGGCGGTGGCTCGAATCGTTCCCCGGTCGGTTCGAGCCCGGTGATCCGATCCACTCGGAACGAGCGTCGCCCCGCTTCGGTCATCGCGAGCACGTACCAGTGCCCCTGCTTGATGATCAGACCGAGCGGGTCGATCCACCGCTGGGACGACCCCTTGCGCGGCGTGTCGTAGGTGAGCTGAAGTCGGATGTTGTCGATCACCGCTTCCTGCAGCGGCTCGAGCCACTCATCGCGTCGCGGCTCGACGAGCAGAGATTCGCTTCGATTCCCCCACGTGGTGTCATCAGCCACGATCGATGCCATCACCCGTTCGGTCTCGCCGCGCATCGTCTCAGGTAGCGCCTGCACCAGCTTGCGCATCGCGGACACGAAGTCGGGAGTGGCCCTGCCCGAGGCCGCCGCCATGGTCAACAGTGCCCGAGCCTCCGCTGATCGCAGGCCGGTCAGATCGGTTCGGGCCCCGCCAACGAGCTCCCAGCCGCCACCACGCCCTTGTTTGGAGAACACGGGAACACCGGCCACGGAGAGCGCGTCCAGGTCACGACGCGCGGTGCGCTCGCTGATCTCGAGCTCGTCGGCGACCTCCCGCGCCGTGACCGACCCGCGCGCTTGAAGGATGAGGAGTGTCGCCAGAAGTCGATCGGCACGCATGGCAACAGTGTTTCACGTAAACCGGTCACATGGTGTCCGGTTTGATGCTGATGATGGATCGCATGGACAACAACACGACCAGCCACCACATCCACATCGACTACACCGACGGCGCACCGCTCCCCGCTGACGACCCTCGAGGCGCAATGGCACGTTCTGTGCAGGCAGCTCGAGCCGTCATCGCCAGGGTCGACGCCCAGAACGCAACGAACTCGTCACCGTGCGCCGAATGGAACGCGCTGCAACTCGCTCAACATCTGATCGCCGTGCTCGACCGAGCGGCGGCCGGGCCGACCGGCCAGGTGATCGACGACATGGCGCTCCTCGCGGACGTGCCACTCGACCGCCTAGACGACGCAGCTGTCGAGGCGGCCCAGCGGCTCCACGCGAACTGGTCGACCGAGTCGGCGATGACCGACCCGATCGACGTCCCGTGGGGAACGTTCCCGGGCGCAGCAGTGATCGGCGTGTACGCCGGCGAGACGATTGTCCACGTGTGGGACCTGTCTGTGGCGATCGGCGTCAGCCTGGACTGGCCTGAGGTCGACCTCCCGATCCACTTCGAGATGTCGAAGTCGGGAATCCCGGAGGCACCGCGGGACGAGTTCATGCCGTTCGACCCCGTCGTCCGACCTGGCGACGACGCTCCGCTCGTCGAGCATCTCGTCGGCTGGCAAGGGCGCGATGTCGCCCGCTGGCGCGTGGGCTGACCGACTAGAGGTCGCCGGCCACGAAACTCCACAGGTGAGCGTCGTGAAACTCGTTTCGAAGGAGCAGCGACTGCCGCAGAGTTCCTTCGAACGTCGCTCCGGCTTTCTCCGCCACCCGGCGGCTCGCATGGTTCCGCGTCGACATCGCCACTTCGAGACGGTGGTAGCCCGGCCCGGTGGACTCGTCGAGACCGAACCGTGCGAGCAGTTGGGTGGCTTCGGTTGCGTACCCGTTCCCCGCCCGGCCGCTGTCAACCCAGTAGCCGAGGTTCGCTGATCGGTTCTGCTCGTCCACACCGTTGAGACCGCACGATCCGACGATCTCGCCGGACTCGTCGACCATCACGAAGCGGTGCGCTTCTCCGAACTCACCACGGATCCACTGTGCCGCGATCGCGTCGTCGTAGCCCGGGACCGCCCACGGCATCCACGGGGCGAGTTCGGCGAGTGATCGCTGCACCGCGTCGGCAACCAGCGGCGCATCGCCTTCGACCGGACTCCGCAACGTCACGCTCGTTCCGTGAAGGACAATCGACTCAGCCGTCATGCCCACAGTCTCGTCGAACCCCCATCGGTCCTCCCGAGAGGTTTCAGAGCACGGTGGACCGGAACTTCGCCATCAGATGCGCTCCGGCGAGGGTCGGCTCGTATCGGGCTGGTTCTCCGTCGGCGGTGATGCACTCGATCAGGGCGTCCCAGTTCGCATTGTGGAAGAACGGCATCGTGAGGCGCCGCCGGCTGTGGCCGCCGTCGGGCACGACGACGCGATGCATCGTCGACCGCCACCGATCATTGCTCCACCGCTGCATCAGGTCGCCGAGATTCACGACCATTGCGCCGTCGGGCGCGGCGACGTCGATCCAGTTCCCCGGCGTCGTCTCGACCTGCAAGCCGGGCTCCGCATCGAGACGCAAGACCGTGAGCGTGCCGTAGTCCGTGTGTGCGCCAGCTCGCAGCTGCCCCGGTTCCGGCGCGTGATCGAGTGCGGGATAGTGCGCGAGGCGTAGCGCCGACCCGTGCTGGTCGATGAACCGGGCAAAACCACCGGGCCCGAGCCCCAGAGCGAGCGAGCACGCATCCATCAGCGTTGCGCACAGCTCGGCCACCGCTCGGTAGTAGTCGGTCAATGCGGGGCGCAGTTCCGGCATTGCCGGCGGCCACGGCGTGGACGCCCAGACGTCGCGTTCATCGGCGTCCAGCATCTCGGCGACCGGCCGCGGCGGCTCCCCGACCGGACCCACGTTGTAGGTCTCTTTCAAGTCAGGCGCGGCGCCGCCGCCGATCGACCGGTTCAGCGCCTCGGCGGAGAACGGTGAGTAGCCGTAGGGATCGGTCGGCGCGGACTTGACCGCACCGAGTCGGTCGGTCAGCGGTCGGTCGAAAAACTCCAACGCCGCCGCGTGCGCCCGGGCGATGATGGTCTCGTCGACGCCATGGCCCACCACGCAGAAGAACCCAAGTTCGCGGCAGGCGGCATCGACCGCGTCGGCGACTCCACGTCGATGCGCTCGTGTTCCGCCGACGAAACCATCGAGATCGACGACCGGAACGCTCACAACGTCGAGGCTAGGACGTAGGTGCCGCTACCCAATCAGCGCACCGACTTGCGCCACGCCGAGAAGCTCGACACGCTGCCGCCCGTTGGCTGTCGCAGCCACGGCCAGGGATAGTTCACGAGTCGGCCGCTCAGTCGCTGTGCCAGCGCGGCATGACCGGGCACGGGTGCATGGGTGACCGCTGCGGTCCGCTCACCGAGTGCCTCCACCGGGTCGCCGACGTGAGTTTCGAGTATGCGAGCGGCGTTGATCTCCGCCAAGGTCTCCGCCAGGAAGACCAGCCGCTTGGCCGACAGTTGCAGCGACGCAAGCAACGCTCGATCGAAGGTGAACACGACGGGCAGGTCAGGGTTCGCAGCGAGTGCCGGATCGTCGTCACCCAATGACTCCGCCGTGAGCCACACCACGTCCGGATCACGGTCGCCCTCGACCGCCATGGGCCCGATCAGGCCGGGCGACGACGGCCGGCCGACACCTTCGCCGACGAACGTCGGGTCGTCGGGCCACGCTTGGATGGGACATGAATCGCGACGTTCGCATCCTGCACACAGTTCCGGTGCACGCTTCTCGACCTGCCACCGGCTGAACCCGTAGTGCTTCGAGGACCCGACTCCGGTCGTCCACTGCCAGCCGAGGCGGTTGGCAGCGCGTGAGCCATCGAGTAGATGGGTGAAGAGCACATCGTCACCTGCCTGCCACGCCAACCCGTTGCGAACGGACCAATCGCTCGACAGCCACATCCGCGTCTGATTCACCAACCAACCGTCGCGCTCCAACTCCTCGACCGTTGCCGCCATGCACGCCATGTTGCGGTCCCACCCAGCCAGACCTGGGCTCGCGCCATCGGTCGTGATGCTCAGTTCCCTCCGAATCCCCTTCCTGGTGTCCACGCCGTGACGGGCGTACCAGTGTCGAGCGAACTCTTGCCACATCAACTCGTCGCGAAACTTGGTGACGTCGCGCTCCGGGCCGCCAGCGACGTGATCCCACACTCGGCGAAGCGGCAACAGGCCATGGCGGACGTAGGGCGAGAGGCCGGACGCACCTCGTCGCGACTCTGGAAGGACGTGGTTCCGCGTTCCTGCGTATCCAGCCACGTCGTACGCATCGAGTGCAGCGTCGGCCATCGACTGCCCGCCGCGAAACCGCTCGGAACCGACCGCGGCGTCGCAGAACAAACCGCCCAGGTGCTCCGCCACGAAGCGCTCGGCAGCGGAACGTCCTGGGTCTGGTGCCGGAAGGCGACGCGTCAGCGAAGGCATCAACGCATCTTCCCCGAAGCGCCACGGCGTTCTCCCGTCGTGCGCGCGATTCCCGAGCGATGAGCATGAGCGGTGGGCGGTCGCTCCGCCGTGTACCGAATCGTCTCACCCGACCAGACCACGGGCATCCCGAATCGTCTCGCAGACCGGTTCGAGCCCCGTCCCGAATCGTCTCACCACCAAAGGTCGACGTGCCGTACCGAATCGTCTCACCGGACAGCTTCGCCACGAACCGCCTGGTCACAGGCACCCATCAGCCCGATGAGACGATTCGGGACGGACTCCGTTCGCAGCCGGTGAGACGATTCGGGACGGACTCCCTCATCCCCGAGCGAGACGATTCAACATGGCCCGCTTCGCCCGGGCGCGAGACGATTCGGTACGGGCTGGTTCGTACGTTGCGAGACGATTCGGTACGAACAGACGCGGCGCACCGGTCGGGACGTGCGGCACGGTGGCTGACGGCTCTTCGACCCCATCACAGCACGGGACCACGACCCTGGACCGATGGGTAACCGTCAGCCAGGACGACGCGTTCTCAACCGGATCGGCCCCTTGGCCGTGGACGGATCCACGACCTGGTTGCGCTGGGTGATCTCGATCTCACCGGCTGCGACGAGCCTGCGGGCGGCCCGGCGAGCTGGCTCCATCAGCGGCCGCCACGTTTCCTCGCCGCCAGCTCCTACGACCTTCGCCGCTTCGGACGGGCAGATCGTCGCCCCGTGCGCTCGTTTGGACAGCAGTTCGAGGATCGCCTCCTCGAGAGCTCGGTCGACGCTGGAGGGCTTCGATCGCCGGCACGCATCCGAGCAGTAGCGCACATCGGCCCAGTTGCGTTCCCACTTCTTGCGCCACTCGATCTGGCGCCCACAACTCACACAGGATTTCGGTTCTGGTCGACCCGATTCGACGCGCCCGGATGCGGACGCCATCGACTACAGCTGTCCGTTCTGCTGCAGCAGCTCGAACTCTTCCACCGTCATGAGCACCGAGCGGGCCTTGGAGCCTTCGCTCGGCCCGACGACGCCACGCGTCTCGAGCAGGTCCATGATCCGTCCGGCACGAGCGAAACCGACCTTCAATTTGCGCTGCAGCATCGACGTCGAGCCGAGCTGGCTGCGAACGATCAGCTCCATTGCTTGACGCATCATCGCCGTGTCCTCATCTTCTTCTCCAGCGGAGAAGGCGTTGGCATCCGAGGTCACATCGAGTCCGGATGCGTCGAACGACGAAGCCGCAGGTGGCGGCGTGAGGGCCGGCGAACTCATCGCGCTCGGAGCGCCAGCTGCACCGTTCTCGTCTCCGGATTCGATCTCGGCGGACACGATCGGCTCCGGGGCTTGGGCCTTCCAGTGCGACACGACGTCGCGCACTTCCTCTTCGGTGATGAAGGCACCCTGAATACGGTTCGCGACCGACGAGTTTCCAGGGAGCAACAACATGTCGCCCTTGCCCACGAGCTTGTCGGCCCCCGGCTGATCGAGGATCACCCTCGAGTCGGTCAGCGACGACACGGCAAACGCCATACGGGCCGGGATATTGGCCTTGATCACGCCGGTGATCACGTTCACCGATGGACGCTGGGTGGCAACGATGAGGTGGATGCCGACCGCTCGGGCCTTCTGGGCGATACGTGTGATCGACTCTTCGACGTCGCGCGCAGCAACCATCATCAGGTCGTTCAACTCGTCGACCACGACGACGATGTAGGGCATGTACTCGTACACCGGTGGGCCGTTGGGGTCCGTGCCGGGCGGATCCTCGATCTTGCCCGCCTTGAACGCCTTGTTGAAACCGCCGATGTCGCGGTACCCGATCTCGGACAGCACGTCGTAGCGACGTTCCATCTCCTTGACGGCCCAGCCCAATGCGTTGGCCGCCTTCTTCGGATTCGTTACGGGCTGGGTGAGCAAGTGCGGCAGCTTGGCGTACTGCCCCATCTCGACCTGCTTCGGGTCGATCAGGATCAGGCGTACGTCCTCAGGGGTCGTGCGCATCAACAGCGAGGTGATGATGCAGTTGATTCCCGACGACTTGCCGGCACCGGTGGCACCGGCGATGAGCATGTGCGGTGTGGCAGCGAGGTCGAGCATGACCGACTTGCCTTCGATGTCCTTGCCAACCGCCACCTCGAGCGGGTTGGTCGCCTTCTTCGCCTCGCTGGAGGTGAGGAGATCGCCGAGCGCCACCAGTTGGCGCTGGTGATTCGGCACCTCGACGCCGATCGCCGACCGCCCCGGAATCGGCGCCAGGATGCGCACGTCGGTGGCAGCCATCGCATAGGCGATGTCCTTCTGGAGGTTCGTCACCTTGGACACCTTCACGCCATGACCGAGTTCGAGTTCGTAGCGGGTCACCGTGGGACCCACGGTCATGCCGATCAGTTCGGTCTCGACATTGTGCGACGCGAGTGACTCCTGCAAGGTGACGCCGCGTTTCTCGATCGCCTTGATGTCGACCTTCTGCTCGCCCGGCTGCAGCAAGAACTTCATCGGAGGCAGCACCCAGTCGCCGACTTGCTCGCCGTCCGGGCTGACCTTGTCACCGCCAGACGAGCCGGTCTTGACCTTCGGCTTCGCAGCGCGCTTCTTCTTCGGTGCAGAACCGACGTTCACACCACCATCGGACTCGACGTCGTACAACGCAGGCGCCGATGACGGGAGCGCCTCTCCAGCGATGTTCTGCACCGACGAACCGGTCGGGGGTGTTTGATCGCTGAGCTGATCGAACACATGCGTGCCATCCTGCTCACCGCTGTCGTCACGATCGCTCGACAACGTGGTGATGTTGCCGAGTCCGGAGCGCGCCGCCCGCCCCAACGGTCGCAGCACGGCGTTGAGAAACCCGCCGGTTTGTTCGGCCATGGTCCGCAGCGACGTCCGCGTGATCAGCATCAGCGCCCCGATCAGCAGTGCGATGAGCACGACCACCGTGCCGACCGGCTCGATACCGGCGTCGAGCGGCTCGGCAATCGCCGCTCCGACCCAGCCGCCCCAGTCACCGAAGCGGTCGAATCCCTCCGCTTCGTCGTTGCGGCGCAGCATGTGGATGAGCCCCAGCGTCGCAACGGTGACCGCGACCCAAGCGATCGCGAGGCGAACCGGAGCCGAGGAGCGACCACGTCGGACGAAGGCGACGCCGATTCCAGCGAGCACCGGCGGAACTGCAAAGCGCCCGAGGCCCAAGAACCAGCCGAACAAGGTCTCGACGCCGCGCCCGATCGGCCCGGCGAGCTCGAAGTAGATCGCCAACGCGAGGAGAACTGCAGCACCGATCAGTCCCAGCCCGATGAACTCGTCGCGCCGCCGATCGACGTAGAGCGCCTCCGACTCGTCTCGAGACATCGCACGAGTCGGTTCGGGCGGCGTCTGGTCCCGGACCGACCCGCCGCGCCCCTTGCCAGAACTTGTTTCGCGCGACGTTCGAGACGTGCGCGTCTCGGGGTCGACCTTGGTCGAACGCTTGCCCGACGATTTGGTCGACTTGTTCGCCGCTGACTTCTTCGCCGACTTCTTGCCCGAGGGGCCCCACGTAGACATGACCAGCTCACCGTACCAAGGGGGTACTCCCCTGTCGTGGAGGGGTCAACCGCCTGAGTGACGCCTGTTCAGATCGGATCGACCGAGAAGACCGACCCGTCCGGGCCAACCACGATGTCGAGAAGGCCGCCCACCGAGGATGTCGCCGCCAGGACGTACGTTGCGCCGAATCCGTCTCCGTAGACACTGAGCGCGTCGATCCCAGAATCTGGAAGGTCGACCGCGACAACGCTCAGAATGCGATCATCGACGTAGTCCACGTCCGCTGCGACGAACGTGTTTCCGGTCGCTCCCGTCTGCTTCGGTGCGGGCGGTTGCAGCTCGCCGTCGACGTACGCGTATGCGACCGCTGCGGTGCCGCCGTCCACTGCGACGAAGACGTTGGTGAATTGGGCGTTCGACGTCACTTCGAAGAACTCCTGCGGGCCACCGAGTTCAGCTTCCACGGCCTCGATCGCGGCACGGACGTCGAGCACGAACTGAGGAGCTTCCACATCCGGAATCGAAGCGCTGCTCACTTGTTCGGCTGAAGTACCGGGCTCGGCGTCGTCATCCGAGCATGAGGTCAGCGCTGACATTGCAAGTGCCAGCCCGCCGACCATGAGCACCTGTCGCCACGTCACCGTCGAAGTATGCGCCCCGTTCGGCCGTCGCACCACCGCGACCAGCGGACTGAACCGTCCGACGTCAGGCCTCCATGACAACGGGAACGATCATCGGCCGACGCTTCGTTCGCTCGCTCACGAACTTGCCCGTCGCCCGACGCGCCTCGCGCTCGAGCTGGTCGACGTCGCGCACGTCGTCCGCAAGTGCCTTCTCGAGTGCGGCGGCAACCGTGTCGCACGCTTCGTCCAGAAGGTCTTCCGCTTCGGGGGCGTACACCCAGCCGCGGGTGATGATCTCCGGCTGCACGAGCACCTTCCCGGTCTGCATGTCGACGGTCGACACCACGACCACGACGCCCTCCTCGGCGAGCTTGCGCCGGTCGCGCAAGACGCCGTTGCCGACGTCTCCGACGATGCCGTCCACGTAGAGGTAACCCGATGGCACGCGTCCGACCGGGTCGAGTCCGTCAGCGGTGAGTTCGAGGACGTCGCCGTCCTCACACTGGATGATCCGGTTTGCCGGAACGCCCATCAACTCGCCGAGCTTGGCGTTCGCGACCATGTGTCGGTACTCGCCGTGGATCGGCACGAACCATTCGGGCTCGACGATCGACAGGTAGGTCTTGATGTCGTCGGCCTTCGCGTGGCCAGTCGCGTGCACGTCCATGATTCCGGAGTGCACGACCTCGGCGCCCAGGCGCAGCAGCCCGTCGATGACCTTGTTGACGCTGCCCTCATTGCCGGGAATGGCGTGACTCGACAACACGACGGTGTCGTTGTCGGTCAGCTTCAGCCACCGATTCTCGCCACGCGCCATGAGCCCGAGTGCCGACATCGGCTCGCCCTGTGAGCCGGTGGAGATGATGCAGATCTCGCCGTCGTCGTACTTGTTCGCCTCTTCGATGTCGATCAGCGACGACTCAGGGATCGAGAACACGCCCAGGTCCAAGCCCAGACGAATGTTCTTCTTCATACTCAGCCCGAGCGTGGCGACCTTGCGCCCTTCGGCGACTGCGGCGTCGGCGATCTGCTGAATTCGGTGGATGTGGCTTGCGAAGCTCGCGGTGATGATTCGACGCCCACGCTGCTGCGAGAACAGACTGCGCAACACGCCGCCGACGTTGGTCTCGCTCGACGCATACCCCGGTTCTTCGGCATTGGTGGAGTCCGACATCAGCAGACGGATGCCCTCGTTCTTCGCCAGCTGGCCGATCCGAGCGAGGTCGGCGCGCCGCTCGTCGACCGGCGTGAGGTCGATCTTGAAGTCACCCGAGTGCAGCACCACGCCCTGAGCGGTATGCACGGCGATCGCATGTGCGTGCGGCACCGAGTGCGTGACCGGCACGAACTCGACGAGCAGCGAGCCCACATCGATCTGTTCGCCGTCCTTCACCGGACGCATGTCGATCTTCGGCATCAGACCGGCTTCTTCGATCCGGTTCTTGGCGAGTCCGAGTGCGAGCGCCGAGCCATACACCGGAAGCTTCTCGGTACGCAGGTCACCGATGCCGTCACCGTCGCGCATCAGGTACTGGATCGCTCCGATGTGGTCTTCGTGGCCGTGGGTCAGCACGATTGCCTTGATCCGCTCCGCGTTCTCCTTCAAGTACGTGAAGTCCGGGAGGATCAGGTCGATGCCGTGATGGTTGGCATCCGGAAACATCAGACCGCAGTCGATGAGCATCATCGTGCGGTCGGGGTCGTCGGCAGCACCCTGCTCGATGACCATGCAGTTTCGGCCGATCTCACCGAGCCCGCCCAGAAACACCACCCGTACGGGAACGGTCGGGTCGAGTGGAGCGGTGAGGGGCAGGTCAGGCACGGGAGGCCACCAATCGTTCGTAGACGCTGCGTGCAGCAGCGTCGGTTCCTTCGGGAGCCGGGCCCATCGGCAGGCGGCATGCGCCCACCTCGTGACCCAACGTCTGCATCATGACCTTCGGCTGCACCGGGTTGGGAGCGTCGTCGTTGCCTTCGAACACATAGCTCTCGATGAGCCGCTGGTTGTGACGCTGCGTCGCTGCGATGTCGCCGGCGGCCCAGGCGTTGAGCATCTGGACGTGATCGGGCGCCGCCCAGTGGGTGCACACGCCGACGAGCCCGACGGCCCCGACCGCCAGCAGCGGCAGGTTCATCGGCGAGTCACCGGAGTAGACCTCGAAGTCATCGGCGGTGCGAGCGATCACCTTGGCTGTCTCACTCGGATCCCCGGCAGCGTCCTTCAACGCGACGATGTTGTCGACGTCGTTTGCGAGGCGGATGAGCGTCTCGGTGGAGACCTTGCGGCCGGTGCGCTTGGGAATGTCGTAGAGCATGACGGGCAGGTCGGTCGCTGAGGCGATCGCCCGGAAGTGCAACTCGAATCCGGTCTGGCTCGGGCGGTTGTAGTACGGCGCCACCGCGAGGATTCCCGCCAGGCCGAGCTTGCTCGCTTCGGCGGTGAGCCCCATGTCCTGGCGGGTGTTCGACCCCGTGGTGCCACCGACGACCGGAACGGTCACCGCTGCCGAAACGGCTTCGAACAACGTGAGCTTTTCGTCGATGGACAACGTGGCCGACTCGCCGGTGGTCCCGACCACCACGAGGCCTTCGTTGCCCTCCATGACGAGAAACTTGGCCAGTGCGACCGCAGCGTCGACGTCGAGTTCACCGTCGACGTCGAAGGGGGTGACCATCGCCGTGGCGACACGTCCGAATCGAGCCATCAGGCCATCACCTGCAGAATGTGTGAAATCACGGCCTCAAACCTACGAGGTGACGGCCCCGATGGCGCGAACAGTTGCCGTCTCGATCGGTCGGAGCCCTCAGAAGGACCCTTCTGCTGCCCGGTCGATTCCCTGGGTCAAGATCAGATCTTCGTGGAGTTCCATCCACACGTCGTGATAGCTCCCGCACATCACCCCGGTGAACATGTTGGTCTCACCGGCCTGCACCTTGGCGAGCACGTCGACCAGTCGCTGGGCGTACGGCGCCATCCGCTCGATGGCATCGCCCATCGAGGAAACCGCAGGCATTGCCTCAGCGTGCAGGCTGCTCAGGCGTTCGACGACAGCTGCGTCGTAGGTCTCATCGCTGTGGTCGTTCGGCTCGCCGTTGCGAAGCTGCCAGTCGCCGCACAGATCTTTGAACTGCGAGTTGCTCGTCAAGAAGGCGGAGTAGTGCTCGCCGATGGCGGCAGCGACGTCGAGTCCGTCCAGATCAGCGGCCAGCTGATCGGTATGAGCGGTGCGACCATCAGCGGTCAGTTGCCAGAGGCCCCGATTCTCTCGGAACTGCGCGTGGCCTGCTTCGGCCAATGCTCCGAGGACGAGCTCGGTGTCCTCAGGTGAGCGACCCGTCATCTCGACGAGGGTGTCAAGCGCCGCGAATCCCTTGATTCTCAATGCGTGAAAGGTCTGGAACTGCGGGGTCGAAGGATGCGCCATGAGGCTCCAGTGTGGCCGACTGCTGCTTCGAGGAGCGAACCCGCCAGACCAGGTAGAGGACCGCTCCGAACACGATCGGCAGGACGTAGGTGAGGAAGCGGTAGACGAGTACACCGGCGAGCGCCGTCGTGGTGTCGACGCCAGCCGCGACGAGGGCACCGGTTGCGCCGGCTTCGACGACGCCGACACCTCCGGGGGTCGGAGCGAACGTGCCGATCAGGTGGGTGATGAAGAACACCCGGAAGAACTCGGTGGTGCCGAGTTCGGCGCCGACTCCCAGCGATCGGAGCGCAACGAGCAGGATGACCGACCCACACAGCTGAGCGAGCAACGTCCGGCCGAGCAGTGGCAGCGGACGTCGTGCGATCTCCAGGAGTTCATGGCGAACGCCGGCGACGCTCGCCGCCGGGTCGTGAGCGTCGAGCGACGTGATCTTGCCCGCAAGCTTCGACCACATCGTACGAATGCGACTCGCAGCCCAACCTTCGAGCCGCTCCGATCGCAAGACGACCATCCAGAACACGGCCGAAGCGGTGACCACCACCGCGATCACCGCAAGTATCGCGATGTCGGTTGCGCTCGCCGAACGTTGCGTGAGGTCGACCAGCAGCGCACCAAACGGCAGCAGCCACGAAACGAAGGTCGTCGCGATCCCGTAGGCGATCAGCATCGATGCGAAGCGCGTGGAATCCACACCTGAGTCGCGTGCAATCGACCAGCGCATCGCCGTTCCGGCGGCGCCGCCGAGGGGAACACCCTTGCTGACGGCCGTGCCGACATCATGAATGGTGACGGCGCGGCCGATCGTGACGTTCTCGCCGAGCAAGCGCCTCATGATGTCGCCGCGTGACCACCGTTCATAGACGGTGAGGGTGAGCAGGAGTGACAGCGCCACGACCGAGAGACGACTCATTTCGTCGACGGCCTCGGCGATCAGTTGGCGCCGGACCCACAGCGCGACACCGAGCGCAAGGACGAGTATCGCGGCGATCACGCGACGCGCGACGACTTGGCGATTCGCCGGATTCACGTCGAGTTCGAGGTCGATGACCGCCACATCCGGAACATAGGACGGGTCGTGAACGGTCACGGTGTCGTCCTCGGAGTCTTCACGAGATAGTTATCGACCGGACCGACTCCGACTTGACGAGGAGTCGATGAAATCGCGGCGAAAACTCGCCGCAGCGACTCAGGAGAGTCGGCTGACGCCGTCGGCGATCGCCGCCTCGGCGACAGCGGCGGCGACAGCCATCGAAACACTCCGGTCGAACACCGACGGCATGATGTTGGTTGCGCTGAGCACATCGTCGGTGACCGACTCCGCGATCGCCGTTGCGGCAGCCAGCTTCATGCCTTCGGTGATGTCTGACGCGCGGGCGTCCAGCGCACCGCGGAAGATGCCGGGGAAAGCGAGCACGTTGTTGATCTGGTTCGGGTAGTCGCTGCGGCCGGTGCCCATGACGGCCACGCGGTCCCCGACCACTTCGGGCCGGATCTCCGGGTCCGGGTTCGCCATTGCGAACACGATCGGAGCGTCAGCCATGTTGTCGATGTCGTCCACGGTGAGGATGTCCGGAGCACTGACGCCGATGAACACGTCGACGTCGTGCATCACGTCGGACAGCGTTCCTTGCAGGGCGTCGGGGTTCGTGTTCTCTGCGAACCATTGCTTCCACGTATTGAGCCCGTCGCGTCCGTCGTACACCGCTCCTTTGCTGTCGACGCCGACGATCTTGCCAGCACCAGCGCCGAGCAGGATCTTGCCGATCGCTACGCCAGCGGCGCCAACACCGGAGATGACGATCGACAGATCCTCCATCTTCTTGCCCGTGACACGTAGTGCGTTCTCGAGCGCCGCAAGCGTCACCACGGCGGTGCCGTGTTGATCATCGTGGAAGATCGGGATGTCGAGCGCCTCTTTGAGCGCTTCTTCCACTTGGAATGCGCCCGGTGCAGCGATGTCTTCGAGGTTGATTCCTCCGAACGTCGGTGCGAGTCGGATCACGGTCTCGATGATCTCTTCGGGCGTCTCGACGTCGAGGCAGATGGGGAACGCGTCGACGCCTGCGAATTCCTTGAACAGGAGGGCCTTACCTTCCATGACGGGCATGGCGCCCTTCGGGCCGATGTCGCCGAGACCCAGCACAGCCGTGCCGTCGGAGACGATCGCCACGGTGTTCTTGCGAATGGTGTATTCGTCGGCGAGTTGCTCATCGGCTGCGATCGCGTTGCACACCCGTGCGACGCCAGGGGTGTACGCCATCGACAGATCGTCCATGTCGCCGACCGGACACAGCGACAACACCTCGACCTTGCCACCTTCGTGCATCCGGAACGTTCGGTCGTGCCAGTCGTGCAGGGTGATGCCCTCGGTGCCCTCGACCGCGGCGACGATGTCCTTCTGATGGGCGACGCTGATGCAGTTCACGACGATCTCGCGATCGACCACGGAGCCCTTCGCGACGAATGAGTCGACCGCGTAGATGTTTCCACCCGCCTCACCAATCGACGCCGCGAGACGCCCGAGAACGCCGGGGACGTTCTCCAGCGTGACCTTCAACGAGATCGAATACTGCGTGGCCGGAGGGTTCGACATGGGGCGAGACGCTAGTGGGCAGTGACCGAAACGGACGCGACCACTACATTGGACTCTTCGTGAACACCCCTGCCAAGGAGCCCCGAATGCGCACCACCACCCGCCGAATCCTCCCCGCCGTCGCCGTCGGCGCGCTCGTTCTCGCCGCATGCGGCAGCGACGATGCCGACAGCGCCTCAGATGCTGACGACACGGGCGACGCTTGCTCGAACACCATCGAAGACGGCGTTCTCACACTCGCCACCGGCGAGCCGGCATTCGAACCGTGGGTGATCGGCGACGCTCCGGAATCAGGCGAAGGTTTCGAAGCCGCCGTCGGGCTCGCCGTCGCTGCCGAAATGGGCTACGAGGGCGACGCCGTCACGTGGGTTCGAGCAGGATTCTCCGAGGCCATCCAGCCGGGAGCCAAGAACTTCGACATGAACATCCAACAGTTCTCGATCACGGCCGAGCGAGACGAGAACATCGACTTCTCCCTGCCCTACTACTCGGGTAACCAGGCTTTGGTGGCGCTCGATGGTTCGGCCGCAACGGGTGCGTCGATCGCCGACCTGAAGGGCCTGCAGCTCGGCGCCCAGACCGGCACGACCAGCCTCCAGTTCATCACCGACGTGATCGAGCCGGAGTCCGAGCCGCTCGTCTACGACGACAACTCGGCCGTGAAGGCCGCACTCGAAGCAAACCAGATCGATGCAGCAGTGTTCGACCTTCCGACCGCACTGTTCGTCTCGGCGGTCGAGATCGAGGGCTCCAGCGTCATCGGTCAGTTCAGCCGCGAGACCGGCGGCCAGGGCGACGAACTCGGGTTCGTCCTCGAAAACGACAGCCCGCTCAAGCCATGTGTCGACGCTGCGATCACCGCGCTCACCGACTCGGGTGAGTTGGGCGAGATCACCGACCAGTGGCTCGAAGTCGGCGACGTCGCACCGATCATCCCGGCCGAGTGACCGGGAGCGCCCAACCGCGTCACTGCGGTGGCTGCTGAGGTGGCGGGTCCGGAGCCTTCACTGACGCGACGCGAGGTCTACGAGCGCGAGCGTCGCCGACGCGGCGCATTCATCGGAGCAACGAGCACGATCGCTGCCATCACGGCGGTGGTCGTGCTCGTT
>CALIOL010000293.1 GCA_938044705.1 uncultured Ilumatobacter sp.
CGTCACAAGCCGTTCTTCAACAACTACCGTCCGCAGTTCTTCTTCCGGACCACCGACGTCACGGGCACGATCGAGTTGCCGTCGGGCACCGAGATGGTGATGCCTGGTGACAACGTCGAGATGACCGTCGAGCTCGGCAAGGCCATCGCGATGGACGAGGGTCTGCGTTTCGCTATCCGCGAGGGTGGCCGCACCGTCGGCGCCGGACGCGTCACCAAGATCCTCAAGTAAACCAATCGAATCAGCCTTCGGCCGGCTCGGGTTCGCCCGGGCCGGCCGTTGTCTGTCTCGCGGTCGGAACGTACGACTGCGATGCACTGAGAGTTCAACGAAAGAGAGGCCGTCATGGCCAAGAGTGACAAGCGGGTCAGAGTGACCCTCGAGTGCACCGACTGCAAGCGGCGCAACTACATCACCATGAAGTCCAAGGTCAACGACCGCGAACGCCTGGAGATGCAGAAGTACTGCAGCAACGAACGCAAGCACACCACCCACAAAGAAACCCGCTGACCGCGACGCCCGCTCACGCGGGTCGCACAGCACCGATCGTTCCGATCGGGGTTTCAGGGGTCGCTGGTAACGTGGCGTCCCCAACGAAGGGCAGTAGCTCAGCTGGCCAGAGCATCGGTCTCCAAAACCGACGGTCGGGGGTTCGAATCCCTCCTGCCCTGCACGGTCCTCGCGGACCTGAACACAAGAGTCCACCAGGGCTCGTCACAGGTCCACCCGGATCTGGCTGAAGTACGTATCCGACGATCGAGAGAACTCGCGCACATCCCATGTCAATGGACGATCTCAACCGAGAACAGAAGCGCCAGCTCAAGAAGATGGGCGCGCTCGACGACCAGGGCAAGATGCAGCGCGCCCCGCGGGCTCAGCCGAAGAAGAAGCAGGATCGCGTCACCCCCGGCCAGTACCTCAAAGAGGTCCGCGACGAGATGCGCAAGGTCGCCTGGCCGAAGCGTCCCGAGGTCACCCGCTACTCCATCGTCGTGCTCATCACCGTGATCATCTACGCCTCGCTCGTCGGCGGGCTCGACTACGTCTTCGGCAAAGCCGCCGAATGGTTCTACTCCACATCGTGAGCGACATGACCGACAACAACGACACCACCGACGCAATCGAGGAAGCCGGCACCGCTGGCCTCGATGATCTGGACGCTCAGCTCCAGGCGGCCGAAGCCGACGCAGCTGCGTCGACTGCGGCGCTCGAGGACGCAACCGCCGAACTGGCCCAGGATGCGACGACCGCGGTCGAGGCTGACGCGGCCACGAGCGCTGTCGATGATCTGTTGCCGTCCGGCGACGCCGTCATCGCAGGAGAATCCGACGAGCAGGTCGTCACCGAGATCACTTCTGCAGAGGCAGCGGACCTGTTGCCGATGGGCGACGCCGGTGACCCCGTGACCGAGGTCGAGGACGCAGCCGCCACCGAAGACGAAGCTGACGCCGAAGCCGTCGAGGACATCGAGGAGCCGATCGCTGACGAGCCCGAGGTCGTCGTCCCGGTCGACGATCCGAACAAGCGTCCCGGTAAGTGGTTCGTCGTCCACACGCAGAGCGGCTACGAGAAGAAGGTCACCGCGAACCTCAACGCGCGAATCCAGTCCATGAACATGGAAGACAAGATCTACGAGATCGTCATCCCCATGGAAGAGGTCGACGAGTACAAGAACGGCAAGAAGCAGACCGTCATGAAGAAGGTCTTCCCGGGCTACCTGCTGGTCCGTTGCCAGATGGACGACGAGTCCTGGTACTGCGTGCGCAACACGCCGGGCATCACGGGCTTCGTCGGACAGGCCGCGAAGGGCCAAAAGCCCACGCCGCTGTCACGCCGCGAAGTCAAGACGTTCCTCACCCCCAAGACCGAGGGCGTCGAAGCAGCACCACGTCGCAAGGCGAAGCTCGACTACGAAGAGGGCGAGAGCGTTCGCGTGAAGGAAGGCCCGTTCGCCGACTTCACCGGAGAGATCGCCGAGATCAATGCCGATCACATGAAGCTGAAGGTCCTCGTCAACATCTTCGGCCGCGAGACGCTGGTCGAGATGGACTTCAGCCAGGTCGCCAAGCTCTGATCGTCGAGATCAGCGTCCAACGACACCTACCCCACCCCCTGACGAGAGAACGAAGAGAGAAGTACTGAAATGGCAAAGAAAAAGGTCATGGCGGTCGTCAAGATCCAAATCGAAGCTGGCAAGGCGAGCCCCGCTCCGCCCGTCGGTACGGCCCTCGGTCCTCACGGCATCGCCATCATGGACTTCGTGAAGGCGTACAACGCCCAGACTGAAGCCAACGCCGGCACCGTCATCCCGACCGAGATCACGATCTTCGAAGATCGCACGTTCTCGTTCATCCTGAAGACCCCGCCGACCTCCACGCTGATCCGCGAGAAGGCCGGTCTGGACAAGGCCGCGCACAACCCCGGCACCGAGACCGCTGGTTCGATCACGGCCGCACAGGTTGCCGAGATCGCCGAGATCAAGATGCCGGACCTCAACGCCAACGATCTCGATGCTGCAAAGCTCCAGGTCGAAGGAACCGCCCGTTCCATGGGCATCGAAGTCGTCTAGACCACAACTCGAATACGAACACCACCAACGTCTCGACCGGGAGTACCTCGACCGGCGGACGAACTACTACCTGAGGGAGACAACCAATGTCCGGTAAGAAGTTTGCAGACGCGCTCAAGACCTTTGATCGCGATTACATGTACGCACCGAAAGAAGCGGTGACGCACGCGAAGAACACGGCGACCGCGAAGTTTGACGAGTCGATCGACCTCGTGATCCGTCTCGGCGTCGATCCTCGCAAAGCTGACCAGATGGTGCGTGGCACCGTGGCGCTTCCTGCGGGCACCGGCAAAGACGTGCGGATCGCCGTCTTCGCCACAGGCGAGAACGCCGACGCCGCTCGCGAAGCTGGCGCTGACTTCGTCGGCGCCGACGACCTGTTCGAGCAAGTCGATGGCGGCATGATGGATTTCGATCTGGTCATCGCTGCGCCCGACATGATGCCGCTCGTCGGGCGCCTCGGCCGTGCATTGGGTCCCCGCGGCTTGATGCCGAACCCCAAGACCGGCACCGTCACCCCCGAGGTCGGCAAGGCAGTCGAAGAGTTCAAGGGCGGCAAGGTCGAGTACCGCACCGACCGCTACGCGAACGTCCAGGTGCCGATCGGCAAGGCGAGCTTCGATGAGGACAAGCTCGCTCAGAACTTCTTCGCCGTGATCGAAGAGCTCAACCGTGCCAAGCCGGCATCGGCGAAGGGCCGGTACATCAAGAAGGTCACCGCGTCGGCGACCATGGGTCCCGGCGTGCGCATCGACATCGGCAAGCTCAAGCCCGTCGAAGACTGACGCGTCGCTCGCGCTTGCGAGTCGAACGAGAACACCGAACGGTCCGCCCCTCGAGGGCGGGCCGTTCGTCGTTCAGGAGTCGATGTCGGTCTGTTTCCAACTGTTCCAGTAGGTCACGTCCTCGGCCGGTTTGCGTCGGGCGAGCTTGAAGTCGTCGCCGGTGTAGAACGCGGTCGGGATGCAGGCGATCTGCGTGACGGTGTCGGGAATTCCGAGTGCGTCGCCCACCTCGTTCTCGTAGGGAAGGTGGAGCGTCGTCCACGCAGTGCCCAAGCCGCGCGACCGAGCGGCCAAGCAGTAGCTCCACACGGCGGGGACGATCGATCCCCACCAACCCTGCTGCGAACCACCGGTCTCACCGGCATCGGCCGGCTGACCGAGCGCGCACGGGATCGCGAGCACCGGTACCTGTTCGAGCACTTCGGCGAGGTGGGTACTCGAGTCGATGATCGGGTTGGACTCGGCCGTGTTGCCGGCGCGAGCCACCGCTTCTTGTTGCTTGGCGATGTACGGCGCGTAGGACCGCCGGTAGGCCTCTGCGATGACGAGCTTCCGGTCAGGATCGTCGACGATCACCCAACGCCACTTCTGATAGTTCCCGCCCGCAGGGGACTGCGTGGAGATGCGAACGCAGTCGAGGATGAGCTCGCGTGGCACCGCACGGGTCAGGTCCAGGCGTTTGCGAACCGCGCGTGTCGTCGACAACAGGTGGTCGGTTTGTGCGAGGTCGAAGTGCATGCGCCCGTTCTAGGCGGCAGTCGACCTCAGCAGCGAACGGGGGGTCGTCGACGAAGTCGAGGAGTTCATCGTCGAGTCCGACCGATGCCTGATTTGAGAAATCGTCTGGCATGCACATGACACTTGGCGGCTGAGCTGTCATACTTATCTTGCCAAGATTCAAGTCTCCGCTGATCCAGCCCGATACATGAATCGAACAAACGGCAGACCTGCTGCCCCGGTGCCGTAGACGGGCGTCACCCGGGGCGGCGGTCCGCCGATGTTTCGCTCGCCGAGTCCGGCTGGTAGCGGATGTCGTTGGGCCGCCGTAGCCTTCCAGGTTCACATACACGGTTCTCGCCAAAGACCGTTGGTCCGCTGCTCGAATGGGTAGGGGGTAATGACTCGTCTCGTCAGAGACATCGTCGCCAACCGAGGTGCATACCTTCGAAGAACGTCATCGGCCCCAGCGGGTTGTTGTCTCGCTCCTCGTCGGTGTTCGCACGATTGCGAGCACCCCGAGTTGTAGCGAAAGGAGGAATGCACATGTCAGAAGGAAACGCACCACGGCCCGACAAGGTCGCCGTGGTCAACGAAGTCACAGCGAAGCTCAACGAAGCCTCCGCCGTGTTCGTGTCGGAATACCGTGGTCTCACCGTGAGTCAGCTCGCTGATCTCCGTCAGCCACTGCGCGAAGCTGGCGCTGAGCACAAGGTGTACAAGAACACCCTCGTCAAGCTGGCGGCCACCGCCGCCGGAATGGAAGGTCTTCACGAACACCTCGTCGGCCCGACGGCGCTCACGTTCGTGAGCGGCGACATCGCCGCCGCAGCGAAGGCGCTCACCGAGCAGGCCAAGGCCACACCGGCACTGGTCGTCAAGGGCGGCATCATGGGGGAGACCCTCATGTCGGCCGAGGATCTCAAGGTCCTCGCAGATCTGCCACCCCGCGATGTGTTGCTGGCGAAGTTCGCCGGTGCACTGCAGGCACCCCTGGTCAAGACCGCCGGTCTGCTCCAGGCACTGCCGCGCAACTTCGCATACGGCCTCAGCGCCCTGGTTCAGCAGCAGGAAGAGTCTGCCTGAACACCCCATATTCCTGGGGTGCCAGCTGGCTCCCCGCTTTGAAACGCAAGAACTGAAAGAGAGAACAACATGTCCAAGGATGAAATCCTCGACGCAATTTCCAACCTGACCGTGATCGAGCTCAAGGAGCTCCTCGACGCCTTCGAAGAGAAGTTCGACGTCACCGCAGCGGCCCCCGTGGCCGTCGCAGCTGCTGGCGCCCCCGCTGCCGGTGGCGACGCCGGTGGTGGCGAAGAGCAGAGCGAGTTCGACGTGATCCTCACCGGCGCTGGCGCCCAGAAGATCCAGGTCGTCAAGGCCGTCAAGGACCTCCTCGGTGTCGGACTCAAGGACGCCAAGGACCTCGTCGATGGCGCCCCGAAGCCGATCCTCGAGAAGGCCTCGAAGGAAGATGCCGAAGCCGCAAAGGCCAAGCTCGAAGAAGTCGGTGC
>CALIOL010000294.1 GCA_938044705.1 uncultured Ilumatobacter sp.
GCCGGCGATCGTGCCGTCGTCGATCAGTTCATCGAGACGGTCGGCGGTGGTCTGACGAATCAAGCTCGATGCGTCGTCGACCTTGCCTCGCAACCCTTCGATGTCGGTGAGGTACACCAGCTTCTCGGCACCGAGGGCCTCGGCGATGCGCCCGGCGACGGTGTCGGCGTTGATGTTGTACGCCTGGCCGGATGCATCGGATCCGATCGTGGCGATGACCGGGATGAACTCGTCGTCGAGCAGGCCTTCGAGAACGCCCGGGTTGATCTCGGTGACGTCGCCGACGAAGCCGAGCCGTTCGTCGCGCGCCTCGGCACGAATCAGACCGCCGTCGACTCCGGACACCCCGACCGCGTAGTTGCCGTGGACGTTGATCGCAGCGACGAGCAGCGGATTCACCTGTCCTTTGAGGACCATGCGTGCGATGTCGACGGTCTCGGCGTCGGTGACTCTCAGCCCGTCCACGAACTCGGTTTCCTTGCCGAGGCGTGACATCAACTCGGAGATCTGAGGACCGCCGCCGTGGACGACGACCGGGCGCATACCGACGAGTCGCATCATGACGATGTCCTCGGCGAACAGTGCAAGAGCGTCGTGCTCGGAGGTTCCCGCCAGAGCATTCCCGCCGTATTTCACGACGACCGTCTTGCCGGAGAACTGGCGGATGTACGGCAGGGCTTCGACCAGCGTCTCGGCTCGCAGTTGGTTGGAACTCATGGTGCGAGTCCGATCGTGGTGAGGCCAGCGGTTTCGTCCAGGCCGAGTGCGACGTTTGCCGCCTGTAGCGCTCCGCCCGATGCACCCTTCGTCAGATTGTCGATCGCGCACAGGGCGATGACCGTGTTCGTCCGCTCATCGAAGCGAGCCGTCACGTGAGCAGCATTCGACCCGAGCACCGACTTCGTCGCCGGCGGCCCGTCGAGCACGCTCAAAAATGGTTCGTCGGCAGCGCCGCTCCGAAGCGTCGCGAGCAGCTGTTCGGTCGAGCACTCACCAGTAGGACGCGCGTAGCAGGTGGCCAAGATGCCCCGGCTCATCGGCACGAGGTGTGGGGTGAACGTGATCTGCGCGCCGGTCTCCTGCTCCATTTCGGGGGTGTGGCGGTGATGCGTCAACCCGTAGGCCACCACGTTCGAGTCGATATTCGTGAACACGTTGGTCTCGGTCGGGTTTCGCCCGGCTCCGGTGATTCCCGTGACGTTGTTGACGATGACTCCGTCCGATTCGATGAGACCCGCTGCCACCAGCGGCTGGAGCGCGAGTGTTGCCGCGGTGACGTGGCACCCAGGCGTGGCGACGAGCGAGGCACCGACGAGCTCGTTGCGATGCAGCTCCGGAAGGCCGAAGACGGCCTGTGCAAGGAGCTCGGGTTCGTTGTGTTCGAAGCCGTAGTAGGTCGGATAGTTCGTGGCGTCTTTCAGCCTGAAGGCTGCGGACAGATCGACGACGCACCCGACGCGTCCGACGAGTTGCGGTGCGAGCTCCATCGATGCCTGGTGAGGAAGACCGAGGAACACGAGGTCGAGCCCATCGACCGCAGCGGCATCGAACTCGCTGAACACGAGATCTGGGTAACCGGTCGCCAATGACGGATACAGATCGGCCGCCCGCCGGCCCGCCATCGAATCACCGGTTGCGACCACCAGCTCGAGGTCCGGGTGCCCGGCGATCAGCCTGAGGAGCTCGGCTCCGGTGTAGCCCGAGGCCCCGACGATGCCGACGCGGCGGCGCGCTGTGGTGTCTTGTCCCGCAACCATATTCGCATGACCATACAGATCATTGCATGTTCATGCAACGATCGATTCGATGACGTGTCGAGACCGACCGGCGCACACGGCCCCCCGCACCGTAGTAGCGGGTGCCTCCGCCCCACCGCCAGCGCCATCGTCGATCCGGATTCATCAAACCTGATGACCGGTGCCCCCGGCGGCAGGCCAGAATGGGAGCGTGTTCTTGACGTCCCCTCAGACCAAGGGTCGGCTGCTCGTTGCGACGCCACCTCTCGAGGATCCCAACTTCGACCGAACGGTGATCTATGTGCTCGAACACCACGAAGACGGTGCGATCGGTCTCGTCTTGAATCGGCCGTCAGACGAAGCCCTCGAGGCGCCGCTCGACCGGTGGATCGACCTCCAGACCGCTCCGTCGTCGGTCTTCACCGGCGGTCCCGTCGAGACCAACGCCATGATCGGCATGGCGACGACCAAGGTTGTCGTGGAAGAACCGATCGAACACATCACGCCGATCAGCGGTCTGATCGCGTCGACCGACCTGTCGGCCGATCCGGCGCTCGTTGCCGCACACGTCGATTCGGTTCGCGTCTTTCGAGGGTACGCCGGCTGGAGTGGCGGCCAGCTGAACGCCGAAATCGACGAAGGAGCGTGGTTGGTTCTCGACGCGGAGATCGAGGACGTCTTCTCGGATCGCCCCGATGAACTGTGGCACACCGTCTTGAAGCGGCAGCCCGGCCGACTCAGCTGGCTCGCGTTGGCGCCCGATGATCTCAGCTTGAACTGATCGGGTCAGCTGGTCAGCGCTGCGATGGCGTCGGCCGAACGGTCCACTGGAACGAGGATGTGGTCGTGGTGGTAGCCCGCCAAGACGTTGCACGGAATGCCTTCATCACCGAGGATTCTTGCGAATGCTGCGGTGAGTCCGACGGCTTCCAGACTCGATTGGACCGTGAGCGACAGCCATGCCATCTCGACCACGACCGGCAACCCGGCGCGACGAGCGGACTCCACCGGAAGCACGAGCGTCGTCAACTGCCCCTCCTTCACCATTCCATGGGCAGCAGCGAGGAGGCCCGGGGTGGGCACTTCGACCGCGACGAAGGTGAACGCGCCCGGACGCCGCTCGACCTCGAGCGAGTCCAGCATCTTCTGCAGATCCATTTCGCCGGGTGCGGCCATGGACCTCAGCTTCGCATCTCGGCGCCGAGCTTTGTCGCCGCGGCTTCGATCCCACGACGAATTTCAGCGATGTCCGCGTCGGTGAGGTTGCGGTCAGGGGCTTGCAGGCGCACTCGGTAGCCGAGCGCACGCTGGCCCGGCTGCTCCGGGTTGCGATAGTTGTCGAAGAGGTCGAGGTCGACGAGGAACTTCCCCGCACCTTGCCGCACGGCCTTCTCGGCCTTCTCCGCCGGGATCTCGTCGGCGACGACCAACGACACGTCCAGATCGCTCGATGGGAACCGGCTGGTGGGCTTCCACTGCGTTGCCTTTGGTTCTCGGGCCAGGAACTGATCGAGATCGACTTCGAGAATGGCAACCCGCTCGGTGACATCAAATGCTGCGAGCACATCGGGGGCGACCTCCCCCACTGCACCAAGCGGTTCCTTGCCAGCTTGCAGGGTCGCGCTTCGCGTGGCATGAAGCCCTGCGGGCACCTTGCTCTGATCGATCCGAGCGCCGCCGCCAAGGGCAGCAGTGAGCTCGCGCCAGACCGACATCGCAGCCGGCGCCTCTGCTCCAGCGAGCACGACGGTGAGCTGTTCGTACTCTCCAGGGAGCTCCCCTTCGGCGGGGGGATACACGTGGCCGATCTCGAACAACGCCACACCGGTTCGTCGGTGGGACTCGTTGAAGGCAACCGCGCGCAACAGCCCCGGCCGCTGCGACGTGCGCAGCACGCTTTCGTCGCTGACCAAGGGATTGGTGATCCTCAACGCGTCGCCTGGCAACCCGGCCTTCGCAAGCGTGTCGGGCGCGAGGAACGGGTTGGGCATCGCTTCGTTGATCCCGAGCCCGAGGAGCACCTGGCGGATCTCGCGTCGCCGTTGCTGACGCACGGTGAGCCCACCGTGGTCGGGCGGCTTGGGCACGGTGGATCCGAGCTTGTCGTACCCGTGATGCCGTGCGATCTCTTCGATCACGTCGATCTCCGCAGTGGAATCCAGACGCCAGGTCGGCAACTGCACGGTTCGCGTGTCGCCGGTTCCGGAGACGATGTAGCCGATCGGGTCGAGCAACGGTGCCAGATCGTCGGAGGACAGCGAGGTTCCCAGGATCCGATTCACGTTGCTGATGCGCACGTCGACCGAACGGTTCTCGTCGGGCAGGTTGGCGCTGCGTTCGTCTGAACCACCGGCATGCAGCACCAGGTCCGGGCAGGTCTCGGCAAGC
The DNA here is from genome assembly GCA_938044705.1 of uncultured Ilumatobacter sp. Lineage (GTDB taxonomy): Bacteria > Actinomycetota > Acidimicrobiia > Acidimicrobiales > Ilumatobacteraceae > Ilumatobacter_A. The sequence continues at coordinate 4,125 of CALIOL010000294.1, forward strand.
AGCTCTGCGAACCGGGTGATCGCATTCGGCATGCCGAACGGATCCACACCGCGCTCGAAGCGCTGCGATGCCTCCGACCGCAGCCCCGTGCGTGTGACGGTTCGCCCGATACCGACGGGCTGGAACCACGCCATTTCGAGCGCGACGGTGGTCGTGGAGTCCGAGATCTCCGAGTCCAGTCCGCCCATCACGCCACCGACACCGATCGGGGTGTCATCTGCGTCGCAGATCAGCAGGTCGTCGCTGCTCAGCGTGCGGTCGATCTCATCGAGCGTCATGAGATGTTCGCCTTCGCTCGCCAGCCGAATGCGGAAGCCACCGCCGCCGAGCGTCTCGACGTCGTAGGCATGATTCGGTTGGTTGAGTTCGAGCATCACGTAGTTGCTGACGTCGACGACATTGCTGATCGGCCGCATGCCGGCAGCGGTCAAGCGCCGCTGCATCCAGTCGGCGGATTCGACGACGCGTACGCCGGAGAGCACCGTCGAGGTGAATCGGGCGCAGCGATCGCCGTCGACGATCTCGACCGGCGGCGTGCGAACGTCGCCGACGGCATCGAAGACAGGTTCCGGTGGGCGGAACGCGACGTTCATCTTCGCTGCGAGGTCACGAGCGACGCCGACGTAGCCCCATGCATCGGGACGGTTGCGAGTCGCGTTGATCTCGATCAGGACGTCGGGGGTGATGCCGAGGGCGTCGCCGTAGGGCATGCCGAGCGGCGTTTGGGACGGCAGCAACCGGATGCCGCTGTGGTCCTCGCCGAGCCCCAGTTCCTGAGCGGAACACAACATGCCTTCGGAGTCGATGCCGAGAATGCCACGACGCTCGATCGTCATGCCGTTGGGCATCGTGGTGCCGAGCGTTGCCAACGGCACGATGTCATCGGCCGAGATGTTGTCCGCACCGCACCACACGTGACGCTCTTCGCCGTCACCGGCGTCGACGTAGACCCGCTGCACTTTCGCCGCGTCGGGGTGAGACTCGAGTCGAAGGATCCGAGCGGTGACGACGCCGTCCACGGTGTCACCGATGGGGTCGATCGACTCCACTTCCATGCCGAGCGACGTCAACGCTTCCGAGGCGCGCGCGACGGCCGCCTCGTCGGTGGGGTCACCGAAGTCGCCGTACTCGTTGAGCCAAGACAGCAGCAACTTCATCAGAACTGCTCCACGAATCGCATGTCGTCGGCATACATCGCCCGAAGGTCGTCGACGCCGTGGCGCATGAGCGCCATCCTGTCGATGCCGAACCCGAAGGCGAAGCCGCTGTATTCCTCGGGGTCGATGCCCCCGGCGCGCAGCACGTTTGGATGCACCATGCCGCAACCGCCCAACTCGATCCATGAGCCATCGGGGCGCTGGATGTCGAACTCTGCCGACGGCTCGGTGAACGGGAAGTAGTCGGGCCGCAGCCGCGAGCTCCAGCTCTTGCCGAAGAAGGCCTTCGTGAAGGCATCGATGGTGCCGGCGAGGTCGGCCATCGAGATGTCCCGATCCACCACGAGTCCTTCGATCTGGTGGAACACCGGCATGTGCGTTGCGTCAGGGGTGTCCCGACGAAAGACCCGGCCCGGTGCAATGATGTAGATCGGCGGCGCCTGGTCGAGCATCGTGCGGATCTGCACGGGCGACGTGTGGGTTCGCAGCAGCGTCGAGCCGGGTTGGCCTCCGGGAGCGACGTGATCGACGAACAACGTGTCGAACTCGCCACGAGCCGGGTGCCCCTCCCCCATGTTGAGCGCTTCGAAGTTGTGCCAGTCGGTTTCCACTTCCGGTCCCTCTGCGACTCGGAACCCCATGCCGACGAACACGTCTTCGAGACGTTCCCACGCTTGGGTGACGAGGTGTGCGTGGCCGCGAGCTGGCTTGCCGATGTACTCGGTGAGATCCAGGCGTTCGGCTTCGACCTGCGCTGCGACCGCGGCGGCTGCGACCGCGGTTCGCCGCTCGTCGAGCGCAGCGTCGACCGTGGCGATTGCTTCGTTGATGGCTGCGCCGGCAGCCTTCTTCTCGTCGATCGATTCGAGTGAACCGAGTTGCTTCTTGAGGCCTGCGAGCTCGCCCTTCTTTCCGGCGTAGCGAGTCGTCATCGCTGCGACGTCGTCGGGCGACGATGCCTGGGCGATGTGGGCCAATGCCGCGTCACGAGCGGCGGTGATGTCGGAGATCATGGAAGATCAGCGGTGTCCTTTCGACAGAACGATGGTGGGCAGGAGCGAAAACGGGGACCCCGGGTATCAGCCGGGGTACGGAAATCGCTGCAACTGCGTCATCACCGAGCCGAGCGTAGCGCGCTGTTGCCTGCGACGGCGGGGACTGTTTCCCGCGTCGGTCAGGATGGTTCGCCCGGTTTCGCTGGTCGGATGACGGGAACGACGAGCGCGGTCATGTCGACACCTCTGTCGACGGCATCTCTCTGGCGAGGTCGGCGACGACCACCGCCCCGATCGCCACGAGAACGTCGGGCACGGCGAGCACCTTGCGATCACGGCTCCCGCCGCCGAGGATGATCTGATCGCACTCCATCACGCGAGCATCCACCCAGATGGGGAGATCAGCGGGCAAACCGAACGGCGTGACGCCACCGATTTGCATACCCGTGAGGGCGACGGTGTCCTCGCCCGAGGCGAACGAGGCCTTCTTTGCCCCGAGTCGTTTGCGGACGACCTTGTTGACGTCGAGGCGTGTCGTAGCGAGCACCACGCACGCGGCGAACGTCGGCGGGTCCGACTTTCCGACGACCACGATCGTGTTCGCCGACTGCCCAGGCGAATATCCGTAGGCCTCGCAGAACTGCGCCGTGTCGGCGAGGGCCGGATCGCATGGGACGATCTCGTAGTCAACCCCGGTTGCGTTCAACTGTTCGATCAGTTCGTCAGCCACGCCAGGACTGTAGATCAGGCTCGCTGACGCGCCGCTTCGAACACCAGGACCGTCGCAGCCATCGCGACATTGAGTGATTCGCTTCGCCCGGCGTGCGGAATCGTGACCCATCGACCAACGGGTCCGATGTCGTCGGTCCACTCGTCGGGGAGACCGGCCGCTTCATTTCCCATCACGAGTGCGAGCCGTCCGGTGAGATCGGTCTCGGTGTACGACCTCACGGTACGCCCGGGAAATGAATGACTACTCGTTCCCACCAGGGTCAGCCCAGCGCGGCCGACGACCTCGAACGACGCTTCCACGACGGGTACGTGAAAGATGGCGCTCGCCGACGACCGCACGACCTTGGGGTTGTACGGGTCGACAGACCCGGGCGTCAACACGATCGCGTCGGCCCCGGCTGCTTCGGCTGATCGCATGATGGTTCCGAGATTTCCGGGGTCGCTGACCTGGTCCAACACGAGCACGAAGGAAGCCGTGGCCAGCACGGCCTCGACATCGTGCTGTGGGAGCGCGGCGACGGTCAATGGAGGCTGTGGTCGTTTTGTCGACCCCACTCGCTCCAACACGCCCTCGGAGAGCTCGACGCGTTGGCCAGCCCCCTCGATCGCCGCATCGGAGCCCACCGGCACGAACTGAGTCATGCAGCGAACGCCGGCACGAACGGCTTCCGCTGCGGCGACTGGGCCTTCGATCACGAAGAAGCCCGTGGTGTGCCGCTCCGATCGGTCCGCAAGCAGCCTGCGCAGGGCCTGAACGTTCGGATTCTTGAACTCCAAACCGCTCACGGCGCCACGCTAGTGCTCGGCAGCGCTTCGCGATGGTGGCTGCCCCACCAATCGCCGATCCTGACGAATGCATGTTGCTTTTCCTGAGTCGCTTCGTATCATTTTTTCTACCGACGCGGGTGCAGTAGCGCATCCGCCACACCGAGAGGAGAACACCAATGCTCATCATGAACAGTCCCTTCCGTGAACTCGACGCTCTCTTCGACCAGGTCGCCGGCCGATCGGTCCGCGGCGGCGAGGCGAGTCACCCGATGCCGCTCGACGCCTACCGGCGTGGCGACGACGTGTGGGTCCATCTCGATGTTCCGGGAATTGCCGCCGACAGCCTCGACGTGTCCGTCGAGCGCGGCGTCTTGACCGTTACCGGAGAGCGGTCGTGGCAGCGTGAGGAGGGCGATCAGTCATACCTGACCGAGCGCCGTCGAGGCACGTTCCGGCGTCAGGTGACGCTCGGTGACAGCCTCGACAGTGACGGCATCGAGGCCGACTACAGCAACGGCGTGCTGACACTGCGGATTCCTGTCGCCGAACAGGCCCAGCCACGCAAGATCGCCATCGGCACCGGAACGCAGCCGGCGATCGACGCAACCGCAAGCACCGGCTGAGTTACAACCGCAACGAAAACAACGAACGGCCCGTGCACGATGCACGGGCCGTTCAAGGTTTTCACTCGCCGCGAAGCGGCGAGGTGCTCAGCTCAGAGTGCCGCTTTGGCCTTCTCGACGAGCGTTGCGAACGCAGCCGCGTCCGTCACCGCCAGGTCGGCGAGAATCTTGCGGTCCACTTCGATGCCGGCTGCGTTGAGACCAGCGATGAAACGGCTGTAGCTCATGTCGTTGAGGCGACAGGCCGCGTTGATCCGCTGGATCCACAGCCGGCGCATCTCGCCCTTGCGGGCACGACGGTCGCGGAAGGCGTAGTTGCCCGACCGCATGACCTGCTCGTTTGCGGCACGGAACGAACGGCTCTTGTTGCCGTAGTAGCCCTTTGCCTGCTTGAGAACCTTCTTGTGGCGATTCGTCTTGGTGACGCCACGCTTCACTCTTGCCATTGCTCTACTCCTCTACGTTCTTGACCTGATCAGCGCTCAGCCAGCATGCGCTTGACGCGCCGGACGTCGCCGGGGGCCACGTCGGCGTCCCGGTCGAGGCGGTGCTTGCGCGCCGACGACTTCGATTCGAACTTGTGCTGGTTGTTCTGCTGCTCGTGACGGAGCTTGCCCGTCCCGGTCTTCTTGAACCGCTTGGCTGCGGTCTTCGATGTCTTCATCTTCGGCATGTCATTCTCCTTCTGATGCTGTGCCGGATTCTTCGTTCTCGGCCTCTGCTGCGTCCGCGGCTTCCTTTTCGGCATCCGCAGCTGCCTTCTTCATGGCCTCTTGGGCCTGCTTGTCGGGGGACAGCACCATCGACATCGCGCGACCTTCGAGCCGTGACCGGCTGTCGAGCTTCGCTGCCGGTCCCACTGCTTCGATCACGTCGTCGAGGATCTTCGCTCCGAGCTCAGGGTGAGCCATTTCGCGCCCGCGGAACTGCAACGTCACTTTGACCTTGTGTCCTTCGTCGATGAAACGAACGACGTTTCGGGTCTTGGTGTCGAAGTCGCCCTTGCCGATCTTGGGTCGATACTTGACCTCTTTGACCGACACGTTGGTCGACTTCTTGCGTGCTTCTTTGGCCTTCTGGTCTTCCTCGTACTTGAACTTTCCGTAGTCCATGATGCGACAGACAGGCGGTTTCGCCTGCGGTGCCACTTCGACGAGGTCGAGGTCGAGGCCACGGGCCATCCGCAGCGCCTCGGGGACCGCTTTGATTCCGAGCTGATCACCACTGGGCCCGATGAGACGGACTTCGCGGCTGCGGATGCGGTCGTTGATGCGGTGCTGTTCGCCACGCGGTTCTGGTCGTCGCGGTGCTATGAGACTTCACTCCTGTGCAAATGGGCCTCCCCATGTTCGAATGTTGGTGCTCGACGCGAAGCCCGCGGAGCGACCGACACTCAGCGGAACCCAAATGGTCCCACTCGGTGGCTGTCTCAGCCTTGGAACCTGGACACTGTCGGCGTGAGCCGGTCGTGGACAGGTGGGGATTGCTCCCACTTCGAATCAGTTGTGCCC
>CALIOL010000295.1 GCA_938044705.1 uncultured Ilumatobacter sp.
GGTCAGGCTGATGAGTACAACAACCGAGCCGTTCTCTGGCTCGAGATTGCCTGGGGGCGACTGGTCCGGTGGGAGGACTATGAAGACACCGAGCGCGTCGCCGCCTGGGACCAACGACGCGCGGTACGAGCGACCTGACGACAACATCCACGTCTCTTTCCGTGCTCGCGGGCCAGAATGCGGGGGATGAGAATCGTCGCCAAGATCGGGACTGCATCGATCACCAACGAGAACGGAGTCATCGACGTCTTGGCGATCGCCAGACTCGCTGACGAAGTCGCGCTCCTCCGGAGTCGTGGGGACGAAGTCGTCATCGTGTCCTCAGGCGCAGTTGCCGCTGGTGTTGCAACGCTCGGTCTCGCAGGGCGCCCAGCTGACATGCCGACGGTCCAAGCGGTGTCGGCGATCGGCCAGAGTCGACTGGTCGAGGCGTACAACGTCGAGTTCGCCCGCCACGACCTGATCGGCGCTCAACTGCTCGTCGACCCGTTCGACTTCGTGCATCGCGAGCAGTACCTCCACCTCCGTCAGACGATGAACCGCCTCTTGGAGCTGGGTGTGGTGCCGATCGTCAACGAGAACGACGCGATTGCCAACGACGAGCTGCGCTACGGCGACAACGATCGAATCGCGGCCCTGATAGCGAACAGCGTCAACGCCGACGTGATGGTGCTGCTCACGGACATGGACGGTCTGTTCACGGCGGATCCACGTCGAGACTCAACAGCGACTCTCGTCCCGTTCGTGCGCTCCGCCGACCCGCTGCTGTCGATCTCGGCTGATGCGGGCGGCAGCGGCCGGGGCAGCGGTGGTATGGCGAGCAAACTCACTTCGGCTCGCATGGCGTCATGGTCGGGTATTCGCAGTGTGATCGCACGGGCGTCGCGGCCCGGGGTGCTCGCAGGATCAGCGTCGAACGAACTCGTCGGAACCACGTTCGAAGCACACGAACGGACGCTCTCTGCACGAAAGCTCTGGATTGCGTTCGCCGCCGAGGTGGCCGGAACCGTTCACGTCGACGCGGGAGCGCGTCGAGCGCTGACGGAGCAGCCGAACAGCCTGCTTCCCGCCGGCGTGGTCAGTTCCACGGGTGATTTCGAGGCAGGTCACGTCGTCGCGGTCTTGGACCAAGACGGCGACCAGTTCGCACGCGGGATCAGTTCGATGTCATCGCGAACGGTGGCCAGCGCATCGGGACGCAATACGAGCGAACTCGCCGACGGTCGGTCGCACGTCATCCATCGCGATGACCTCGTCGTGTTGTAGCGCGGCGGTCCCGTAACGGGTGATCAGGCGGTGCCGGGCTCCGGAGCCGGAAGCGGCTCGCCAGCTTCCACTGCCGACGCCTGGGTGCCGGAGTCGAGCCCGAGCTCGGCCCGGAGTTCTGACAAACGACCCTGTGCCTCGATGTTCGCTGTGGCCTGTTCGATCTCGAGCACGCGGCTCTCGACGGTGACTTCCTGCAACTCGGCAGACGCCTTCGCCTTGGCGTAGCGCGCCTCGATCTTTTCCTGCACCTCGTTGAACGTGGGCACATCGTCGCCGACGGTCTCGGTCAGCGATGCCATTGCCGAGTTCATCTCTTCCTGCATCTGTGCCTGATCGAGCTGGCTCATCAGCTTCGACTTCTCGGCGATCTTCTCCTGAAGCAGACGCGAGTTCTGCTTCACCGCAGCCTTGGCCTGGTCGGCGGCCTGCGTCGACTCGAGCACCATCGACTTCAATGACTCGACGTCGCCCTCGACCGAGATCAGCTTGTCCGCGATGGTCTCCGCAGCGTGGGTGTACTGCGTGGCCTTCTCAGCGTTCCCAGCCTTCTCGGCGTCGCTGGCCATGATCAGTGCTTGACGGGCATTGCCGTTGAGCTTGGTCAGCTCTTCCATCTTCTTGTTCAGGCGGATCTCGGCCTGCTTCTGGTTGGCAATGACGTTGGCCGCCTGCTCCTTGAGGCGCTTGTGCTGGCTGTGTGCCTCGCCGATGGCCTGTTCGAGTTGCACCTTCGGATCAGCGTTCGCTTCCGCTCGGCCGCTGATCTTTGCGACGAAGTACTTCCACTGCCTCTTGATGTACTTGAACATGGCCGACATGCTAGTCGGCAGGGGCGGCTGGGCGACCGGAGAACCGGGCGGGAAGCCGACGCCGCAACGCGTCGAGCTCCGGTGCGCCCATGGCGCCGAGGAGCGACACGTAGACCACCGAACCGACGATCGCACCCACGAGCAGGCGTCCGAATGCTCCGGCTCCGGAGTTGGAGCCGACGTTGCGCACGATGAACCACACCGACTCACCCATGAGCGTGGCAGCGACGATCATTCGGGCGAGGCTCGAGCACACGTCTCGGAGTGGAAACCCCGGGACCTTGTAGCTGAGTATCTGCAACACCCAGAGCGCAGCGATCACGTAGGCGGCGGCGAAGGCGGCGCCGAGACCGAGTACGCCGTATGCCCCGACGAGCGCGACGCCCAGCACGATGTTGATGCCGTTCTCGACGACGTTGACCTTGAATGCGGTCTTGGTGTCTTGATGGGCATAGAACGCGCGCAGCACGAACAGGTAGATCGAGAAGGCTCCGAGGCCGAGCGCGAGTCCTGCGAGTGCACGTGACGCCTCGGCAGCGTCGTCTGGGGTGAACTTCCCGTATTCCAGTGCCGCGCCGATCAGAGGGCGTCGGAGGACGAAGAGGCCGACGCCGGCGGGAATGGCCAGCAGTGCGGTCATGCGGATGCCGAGGGATGCGGCTTCGATGAACTTCGGCCGATCGCGTTGCGCGACAGCGCGGGCCATCTCCGGTTGGAACGTGGTCGCGATGGAGACGCCAAGCAACCCGTGGGGGAGCATGAAGAAGGTGAAGGCTGCGAAGTAGGCCGTGGAACCGGACGAACCCGGTTCGGTCAGGTTGCGGATGACCACCAAGGCCACGATGTTCGCCGCAACGAAACCCAACGTCCAGAACGAGAGCGACAGCAGCTTCTTGACTGCGGGGTGCTTGAGGTTCCAGACGAACTTGGGCCGGAGTCCGGCGCGACGCGCTGCGGGCAGGAGGATGAGTGCCATCGCCCCGATGCCGAGCGTTGCGCCGAGGCCGAGCGTCAGTCGGAGCCTGGTGTCGTCGAGTACGTCGACCAAGGCGTAGTCATCGCCAGCTGGGGCGGGGAGTGACAGCAGCGTTGCGATGATGATCAAGTTCGGGAGAATCGGGCTCCATGCGGCCGCAAAGAACCGCCGCTTCGAGTTGAGGTAGGCGTTCGCCAACCCGGTGAGGCCGTAGAACAGGATCTGCACGAGGAAGATCCGGGCGAGCGTGGTGCCCACCGACCGGAAGACCTCGGGGTCGACGCCGACGTCGACGCGCTGCGAGAACAGCCGGAAGATCAGCGGCGCCGCAGCGACAGCGAGCAGGGTCACGACGAAGATCAGTGTCACCGCCGTGGTCACGACGACGTTGCGCGACTCGTCGTCGTCATTCGCGTCGAAGGACGTGAACAGCGGCACGAGCGTCGCGGAGAGCACGCCGCCCACGAGGAGCTCGTACACGATGTTCGGGGTTTCGTTCGCAAGAAGGTACGCGTCGCTCACCGCGGTGCCGCCGAGCACGGCAGCGAGTGCCACGAAGCGCAACAGCCCCGTGAGTCGCGAGAGCAGCGTGCCGACGGCGACGACGAGATTGCTCTTGAGGAGACCGCTCACACCGCGCTCCGCAGTCTGGAGCCGTCGCTCACGGACGATTCGTCTCGTCGACCGCCAGGCGCAACGCTTCGAGCTCGATCACCAGGTCGTCGACATCGTGCTCGTACGCGTCGGTGTCACCAGCGCCGATCGCAACCTCCGCGGCGCGCGAAACCAGCTCGTCAAGACGGGTCTGGGTGAGGCGAAGGCGATCAGCGGTCTTCTTCGACTCGAGCTCGAGGCGACCGACCGATTCGATCTGATTCTGTACAGAGGTGATCGCAGCGTCGACGTCCGATGTGGCATCGCCGCTTGCGCGTTCCTTCAGTGACGCGAGTTTCGACCGGAGCGCTGTGGGGTCGAGCCTGCGGATCGCTCCATCGATCTCATCACCTCGTCGTGCGATCTCCCACGTCTCGTGAAGCCCGTCATCGAGACGGGCGGCGATCGTGTTCATCCGCTCCTTCAGCGGCCCCGCCGACGCGGCATCGATCGTCTGGTGCAGCTTGGTTTGCGCGCGAGTTGCGCTCTGCACGAACTGTCGCCATGGCTCACCGACGGTGAACGGGTCGAGCCGACTGCGTCGCTCGGAGGACAGCGACCACACGAGCGAAGCACCGATTGCGAACGCAATCGCAACGCCGAGAAGGAGCAGCACCCACCACATGCAGCCAGAACGCTACTGGCACGGGGAGTCGAAGGCCGTGACACTGCACGAACCGACGGCCGGATCAGTCGACGGGGTGGATGTCCTCACCAGTCAGCGTCGTGAGGTCCTCGTCGCTGAGCTCTGGCTCGTCGACATCAGCGAGGCGGAGTGCGTGATGCCCCACCGCAGCTTCGAACACGTTGCGAACGAAGCGACCGTTGCCAAAGCCGCGACCTCGTGGTTCGGCCTCGATCACCTCGGCCAGGCGGGATCGGCCCGCCTCATCGAGGTGGTACTCCTTGCCGCCGGCGATCAACCCGAAGATGCCGATGAGCTCGTCGGTGTCGTAATCCGGGAAGTGAATCGTGCGCGTGAACCGGCTCTTGAGGCCGGGGTTCGAGTCGATCAGCTCTTGCATCTCGGTCGGATACCCGGCGGCGACCACGGACAGGTCGTCGCGGTGATCTTCCATGAACTTCACGATCGTGTCGACGGCCTCGAGGCCGAAGTCGTTCTCGCCGCCACGGGCGAGCGCATACGCCTCGTCGATCAGGAGCGTGCCGCCGATCGCCGAGTCCATCACCTTGCGCGTCTGCGTCGCCGTCTGCCCGACGAACCCAGCGACCAAGCCGGATCGGTCGGTCTCGACCAGGTGTCCCTTGGTGACCACGCCGAGCGATCGGAAGATCTGCGAGAGCAGACGGGCGACGGTGGTCTTGCCGGTTCCCGGGTTGCCGCTGAAGACCAGGTGTTTGGAGGACTCGATCGTCGGCAACTCGCGCTCGGCGCGCATCTCCTGGATGCGGAGGAGCGACGTGAGACGACGCACCTCTTCTTTGACGTGATCGAGACCGATGAGCGCATCCAACTCGGCGAGCAACTCTTCGATTGGCCGCTCCGGCGGAAGCTCGATCTCGGGTTCCGGAAGGGACTCGGCACCTGCGGTCGCGCCTGCTTTCGTCGCTGGCGCTGGAGCGTCCGGCTGCCCGGGGCGTGGGACGCCGTGCTCGTCCATGGTTCGGAGCAGCAGCGACCGGAAGGTGTCGATCGCGGCGATCTCGGCGGGTGACGGCATGAGGTCCAGCGCTGCGGTCGCATGAGCGAGCGACAGAGCCAGCGTGTAGTACTCGTTTGCCCGCCTGCGGGTGTCCTTGGCATCGGCCTTCACCAAGAGGTCGAACATCGTGCTCGGCGTGCTCAGCCAGTCCTTGCGGCCCGCAAAGGTGTCGTCGTCGCGAAGTTGCTGCGGGGTGACGATCATCGGTGGACGCAGCTTTGTGCCGATGGCCCCGACCCACGCATCGAGCTCGGCGGTGGTGTGGCGACCGTCGGCATCGATGAAGGCAGCGACGAGGTTCGATGCCTCGATCACGCACTCCGCTCGATGATCGGAGCCCCCGGACAACTCGTCCAGCACCGATGACATCGCGCCGATGAAGTCCACTGCTTTGTCCTCGAACGCCTGTGCCATCGATGTCACCCTAAGGGTTCTGGCTCTCGCGTCGTGAACGCTCCTCCGCCGGCGACGAGGTTCTGATCAGGAGACGCCCGAAACCCGAAACCTGCAGGTGGCGCGGCGCCGGTCTGGAAGGATCCTGGAATGGACGTGACGTGGGAGCCGCCGGGACCGGGAACGTGGGAGCGCGATCAGTCGCACTTCTCGCCGACGGTTTCCCGCGTGATGATCGAGTTGATGGAGGATGCCGCACCTCGCGGAATCCGCGAAGGCTTCGACCTGGTCGGCGCGCCGCTTGACACCATGGACGTCCGGTTCGTCAACGGTCAGTTCTATCGACGGCTCGTGCCGGTCATCGGCGGCGGAGCAGCGCCCAGGCGTCCGCCACCCAACGCCCTCGTCAGGGCGATCTTTGCGGTACACCCGCGTTTGCGGCGTCGTGTCGCCACAGCGAAAGCGGCAATGGAGACCGGATCGTGGAACGACGAGGCAGATCGTTGGGACCGCACCTGGAAGCCAGATCTGATCGCGACCAATCGCCGCTTCGGATCGGTGGAGGTCGCGGCAATCGACGACGCATCGCTCGCTGAGCACATCGAGGCGTGCATCGAACACTGCCGCAAGGCTGCGGTGTTGCACTTCCGGCTGCACGTCAGCGACCTCGGCCCGATCGGGCGGCTGCTGCTCGCCACCGGCCAGTGGGGGATCGACCCGGTGGCGGTGATGGCTTCCCTCGCCGGGGCCTCGCCGTCGACAAGCGAGCCCAAGGACGCGCTCCGACCGATCGCGCGATTGCTGTCCGAGCGCAACGTCGTCGCGAATACCCTCGACGACGTTCGGTCCGCGGGCGAAGACGTCGCAGCATTGCTCGATGCGTATCTGTTGGACTACGGGAGTCGACTCACCACGGGTTACGACCTCACGGACCGAACGCTGCTCGAGATGCCCGAGCTCACGCTTGCATCGCTGAACGACCCGGAGTTGCTCGACGACACGACGACCGCTGAGCTGGCCAGGCGTCGCGGCGACACTGCTCTTGACGGGGTGCGCAGCCAGGTCCCACCCGAAGAACTCGTTCGCTTCGATGCGCTGGTGGACGATGCTCGCCGCTTGTACGGCCTGCGGGACGAGAACGGTCCGCTCACGGTCGAATGGCCAACCGGGGTGCTCCGTATGGCCATGCTCGAAGCGGGGGACCGTCTCGTCGCCTCGGGGCGGCTACAGGCCGCTGGGCACGTCGTGAACTTGTCCGGAGAGGAGCTCGTCGCGGCGTTGCACGGACAGGTCGGGCCGAAGGCCGAGGCCGTCGCAACACGAGACGAAGTCAGGCAACGGCGTGGCGGGCTGACCAGTCCGGCGTTCCTCGGACCCGAACCCGTGGAGCCGAATCTCGAAGCGTTGCCGGAAGCGATGCGCGAGATGATGGCGATCTCGCTCTCGGTCGTCGAACTCCTCGAGGCCGCAACACACGAGGCTTCTGACGGCGGCGACCGCCTTACTGGTACCGGAGTCGGCGAGCAGTCCTACCGGGGGACAGCTCGTATCGTCACCGACGCGGAAGACGCATTCGAGCGGGTCGAACCGGGCGACATCATCGTCGCACCGTTCACGGTCCCGACGTTCAACTCGATCCTCGCGCTCGCCGGTGGTGTCGTCACCGAGCAGGGAGGCCTGCTGTGCCACACCGCGGTCATCGCACGCGAGCTGGGAATCCCGGGCATCGTCGGTGTCGCCGGTGCGCTCGAGATCCCCGATGGCAGCGAGATCGAGCTCGACCCCGTTGCCGGAACGGTGGCGGTCGCGTAGGCCGAGCTGTCGACCGGGGATGCGGCGTTCGAGTCAGGCGCGGACGCTGGTGCGGCCGGTGAACGCGATGAACTGATCGATGGCGCTCGACGAGTCGCTGTCGAGCGCAGCGTCGAAACGGCCAGGAGCGCGCAGCATCGCTTCCATCGGCTTCATCGAATCGAGCGCCGCGGCAGCGGTGGCCTCGTCGATCCCCGGCTCGATACCGACGGCATCGGCGATGTCCCATGCGTGGGTCATCGCGTCGTTGCTCATGATGGACAGGAATGCGTCGAACGGCATGCCACCGAACGCCTCGGGTGTCGCCTGCTGCAATGCGCCGGGCTGATCGAGGGCGGCGATCGCCCCGTCGACCGCAGCGACGATCGTGGCGGTCGGGTCGTCGCCGGCACGTTCGGCTTCGTCCATTTCTGCGGCGAAGCCTCCGCCCTGAGCGATGTTCGCGACGGTCTCCATTCCCCACGAGATGTGCCCAGCTACCTGTTTCGCGCTCCAGCCCTCACAGCACGATGCGTTGTCCCATGCTTCTGAGGGGACGCGGACGGCGACGTTGCGAAGCATGGAGGCGCCCTTGACGAAAGCTTGAAGACTCTGGCTCATGTGACACACGTTAGGCCTTGAGCGGCTATCCGATTCCAGCCGAACACCTACCGAGCGGTAAGTTCGGGATATATGACGATCACCCCCGACGCCGCAACTCCGGCCGCTGCCGAACCCCGTTTCGAAAGCGTCCAGGAGGTGCGTGACGCACTTCGCGACGCGCAGTACCTCGCAGATGACGGCATTGCCGGCATTGCCTACCTCGCTGATCGCCTGCAGAAGCCGATCCTGGTGGAAGGGCCCGCCGGTACGGGCAAGACCCAGCTTGCGAAGTCGGTCGCCGAGATCACCGGAGCAAAGCTCATCCGTCTGCAGTGTTACGAAGGCTTGGACGAGTCCAAGGCGCTCTACGAGTGGAACTACAAGAAGCAGCTGCTGCGCATTCAGACCGAGCGAGGTGCTGAGGAGCAGACCGAGGACTGGACCGACGTCAAAGACGACATCTTCTCCGACGAGTTCTTGTTGACCCGACCGCTGCTCGAGGCGATCACGTCGGACGAACCCGTCGTGTTGCTCATCGACGAAGTCGACCGAGTCGAAGTGGAGACCGAGGCGCTGCTCCTCGAGATCCTCTCCGATTACCAAGTGTCGATTCCCGAGCTCGGAACGATCACGGCGAAGCAGATTCCGCTCGTGTTCCTGACGTCGAACAACACCCGTGAGCTGTCAGAAGCGCTCAAGCGCCGCTGCCTCTACTTGCACGTCGACTACCCGGAGCTCGCACGCGAGAAAGAGATCGTGCTCGCGAAGACACCTGGGATCACCGACAACCTCGCCGATCAGGTGGCACGGGTCGTGCGGTCGATTCGTCAGCTCGACTTGAAGAAGTCGCCTTCGGTTTCCGAGACGCTCGACTGGGCCCGCACGCTCATGCTGCTCAACATCGAGACCATCGACGAGCAGACTGCGAAGGAAACGTTGAACATTCTGCTGAAGTACCAGACCGACATCGCCAAGGCGACCAAGGAACTCACGGTCGATGACTGATGCCGCGTCGGGTCGGACCCGTTCGGTGATCGCGAGCTCGTCATGACCGACGTCGTCGGCTCCCATACGCAGCAGCCCGGAGGCATGCTCGACCTGCTCAACGGTTTCGTGGTCGAGCTCCGCAACGCGGGCCTGCCGGTGTCGCTGACGGAGAACCTGGACGCGATGGAAGCGGTCCAGCACATCCCGATCGAAGATCGAGATGCGTTCAAGTACGCACTCGGTGCCACGCTGATCAAGAACCACTCGCACTGGCGCAGCTTCGAAACGGTGTTCGAGGTCTACTTCAGCCTGCGTGGCCCGGAGTACAAGATCTCCGAAGACGGCGAGGGTGACACCGACATCGACGACCTCTGGCGCGAGTTGCAGGACGCTCAGCAACAGGGCGAAGGCAACGGTCAAGGCGGCATGGATGGCATGACGCCCGAAGAGATCGCGCAGATGCTCATGCAGGCGCTGATGAATGGCGACCAGGGCATGATGCGCGCGATGGCCAAGCAGGCCGTGCAGCGCTTTGCCGGCATGGAGCCGGGGCGGCCGGTCGGCGGCACGTACTACCTGTATCGCACGCTGCGCAATCTCGACCTCGACAACATGCTCGAGAAGATGATGGAAGCGTCCGCGGAGGAGACCGGCGGCGAGCTCACCTCACTTGAAGAGCGACTCGAGAAAGAAGAGTTCTCCGATCGGATCGAGAAGTTCAAAGGCGAGATCGAAGCGGAGATCCGCCGTCGCCTCGTGGCCGATCGGGGCGCGGAGGCAATGGCGAAGACCCTTCGCAAGCCGCTTCCCGAAGACGTCGAGTTCATGCACGCCTCTCGCGACGAGATGGCGGCGCTCAAGAAGTCGCTCGGTCCGCTGACACGCAAGCTTGCGGCGCGACTCGCGCGGAAACGCAAACACAAGCGCAAGGGTCCGCTCGATTTTCGTAACACGGTGCGGCATTCGCTCAGCTACGGCGGCGTTCCTGCCGAGCCGAAGTTCAAAGCGCCGCGGATCGCCAAGCCCGAGCTGATCGTCATCGCAGACATCTCTGGCTCGGTGGCGGCGTTCGCTCGTTTCACGTTGATGCTCGTGTACGCGATCCAGAACCAGTTCAGCAAGGTTCGCTCATTCGTCTTCATCGACGGCATCGACGAAGTCACCGACTTCTTCAAGGCCACGGAGGACATCCAGGAAGCGATTCACCGGGTGAACACCGAGGCCGATGTCGTGTGGGTCGACGGGCACTCCGACTACGGCCACGCGTTCGAGGTGTGGTGGAACCAACACGGCAAGGACGTCGGCCCCAAGTCGACCGTGCTCTTCCTCGGTGACGCTCGGAACAACTACCACGCCAGCCAGGCATGGGTCGTCAAGGAGATCCAGCAGAAGGCGCGCCACGTGTACTGGTTGAACCCGGAACCGAAGAGCTACTGGAACACCGGAGACTCGATCGTGGGGGAGTACGGCACCTACACCGACGGTGTGTACGAGTGCAGAAACCTCCGCCAGCTCGAATCCTTCGTCGACCTGCTCGCATAGCCCGATCGGGCCACGGGTGCGACGCCGACGGTGACCGTCAGTCGCCGGCGTCCGGCGTGTCGTCGACTCCGAGTTCGGCCATGAGCGCATCGAGACGGGCGGTCTGGCGGGCGAGCGAGGCTTCGAGGGTTGCGACCCGGTCGCTGAGGTCCGCTGACCGGTCACTCGTCGGGTCTTGCGCATCCGGCGTTTCGCGCACTGGGGCAATCGTGGGGCTCGCATCGGACGTTGGAACGCCGGCGTCGTCCGTCGACACCCACAGTTGCTCGATGCGCGGCTCGCGCTCGCCGGGTCGGCGTTCGAGGCGGCGCGCCAGCGGCTCGCTGCGATCGCACAGGGCATCGATAGCTCGGTCGACCTCGGTCGTGTCGCCGCCCGGCCCGTCGAGGTAGCGCTCGGTCCGGGTGGCGATCTCGTTGAGCGTTTGTGGGCCACGCAACGTGAGCACTCCGAGCACCGCGACCTGGGAGCCGTCGAGCCCGAGTGCCTCTCCGACGACATGCTTGTGCTTGGAACTTCGATGGCCGACGCCGCTGACTGCTCGCGCCAGTTCGAGTTGACGAAGCTCGAGCATCGCTGCGTCGACATCGCGTGAGCTGTACTCGACGACCGGATCACGATTCGTGCTCTGGTTGCATGCAGCGACGAGCGCGTTCGTGGTGAGCGGATAGCTGTCGGGCGTCGTTGCAGCCTTCTCGATGAGACATGCGATGACGCGAGCTTGCGGTGCGGTGAGTTCCACCGCTCCACAATGCCACCGCACTGGTGCTCGTGACGCGTCAGACGATCGTCAGCACGTCCTCAAGGGGTTTGCGGCGCAGCGCCGGGACGCTGCATCCTTCGACGGGGAGTCCGACGGGAAACAGCACGAACGGTCGCTCGTTTTCGGGCCGGCCGAAGAGATTCGAGAGAAACGCCATCGGGCTCGGAGTGTGGGTCAGCGTGGCCAATCCCATCTGGTGGATGGCCGTGATGAACATGCCGGCGGCGATTCCGCAGCTCTCCTTGACGTAGTAGTGCGTTCGCTTCGAGCCGTCATCGCGCACGCCGTAGCGCTCTTCGAACAGCACCACCAGCCACGGAGCGACCTCGAGGAACTCCTTGTGCCAGTCGGTCCCCAGCGGTGCGAGTTCTTGGCGCCAGCGGTCGTTCATCCGGGCGGTCGGGCGCTCGGGGTGTGCGCCGTAGTTGATCTGCTCTTCGGCCTCCGCTGCCTCCCGAATACGGCGCTTCAGCGATGGGTCCTGCGTCGCAACGAATCGCCAAGGCTGTTGATGCGCTCCCGACGGAGCTGTGGACGCCGTCCGGACGGCGGCCTCGATGAGTGCTTGCGGCACGGGCTCGTCCGACAGCATGCGTACGCTTCGGCGCCGATCCATCTCGGCGTGGAACGAGTGCGCCCGTTCGCTCATCTCGTCGGGCCCGCGTCGGGTGAAGTCGAGCACGTCGAAACGGTGAGCGGCGGCTGCCTCCTGAGACGGATAGGGGAACTCGTAGTGATGAGGCACGTGTCGATCGTCCCACATTCGGAGAGGCCGGTGGTCGGTGCGCCCGCAGCGTCGGGGGAGTAGCGCCATTTCTCAAGGTTCCGTCTGGGCGAACCGATGTAAGGATGGAGCTGGTGTCGAATCCCGACGCAGCCGATGACACCGAAGCAGGAGAGGGCATCGATGCGCCCGAACGAACAGTCGGCCAATGGGCACCAAACGGGAGTCGAGGCGCCTTCGCAGCCCGTCGACTTCGCATTCATGGGCTCGACGGAGTGGTTCGAGTTCCATTGCGAACTGTATGACGTCATCGCCGAACTCGACCTGGCGGTCTCGACGATCAGCCCAGGAGTGATCCGACTTCGCAACGGAAAGTCGCTCGGTTTGCTGCAACTCGCGCAACACTGCCATCTTCGTTCTCGCGACGATTGGCACGAGCTCATCGCCGCGCACCTCTGCATCATGACCGCCCACCTTCACGACATCGTCGAACCGTTCTCGGCATTCGACCTGCGAGTGCGTCTCGTGCCTGACACGCCAGACGAGCGTGACACCCTTCGTGCGCTCGGTGCCCGTCCCTTTGCCGAGGGCATCGTGCAGGTGCTGGCGATCGACATCGACGACGCCGTGCGCTGTGTCCCCACCCGAGAGATCGTCGACATCGGGTGGGACCTCGATGAGGCGTGGGCCAGCGCGCTCTCCCAGACCGAGATGCTCGAACGACCCGATGAGATTCATGCCATCGATATCGGTGGAGTCGAGATCATCCACGTCTTCGGTGATCGACCGTTCACCGCGAGCATGATCGGTGTCATCGATGAGCTCATCGGCGAAACCGCCGACATCGGACCCGAGGGCGCGATCGTTGCTCTCCCGTTGCGACACAGTGTGCTCGTGCACCCGATCGGCGAAGACGATGTCCGGACTGCGATCGCCGGCATGATCCCCATCACCCGCCAGCTCTACAAGCAGGGACCGGGCTCGGTGAGCCCTCACCTCTACTGGTGGCGCAATGGCGAACTTCACTGGATTCCGACGTTCTTCGACGGGACGATCTCGGGTGTCGAGTTCTATCCGTCAGACGAACTCGCCGCGGTGATCAGCGAGCGCGACTGAGCTCGCTCAGCGGTCGATGCCCGCGAGCAGTGCGTCGACGTCGGACTGCCGTCGAAGCCGATGAACCGCAGCGCCCGACCAGAATTCGCCGTCTGCGTAGCCCTCGTAGATCTCTCGGTATTGGTCGTGGTGCTGCCATGACCACAGCACCACATTGCGCTCGGGATCTCGCGAGAAGAGATTGCGCAGCGATTCTCGGTTGCCGTTGCACACGTCTGCCTTGGTCGCCACGCGCCGAAGCGAGCGGCTGATGAGCCGCTTCATGACGACCCGACGCGGAAGGTCGAGCCAGACGATCGTGTCGGCGCGTCGTTGCACCATGTCGGCGACCTGGCGGTAGTTCCCGGGGACGACCCACCCGCCGTCGTTGCTCGCCCGCTCGGCATCGGCGAGGGCCGCAGCGACTCTCGCTCGGAACTCGGGCGTGGGAGTCGGCGTCCAGTTCGGGCCGTGCATGAGATCGTCGAGTTCGATCACGCTGACGTCGAGACGTCTGGCGATCTCACCGGCGACGGTCGACTTGCCGACACCAGAGGATCCGACGACGGCGACGCGGTGCATTCGGTCACCGTATCGAGCGGCGCCCGGTTGGCCCTTCGGTCTTCGTGGCAACATGGCAGTGTGATCGAGGCGGGACCCAGTTCGCCCGTGCTGGTGCTGCTCAACGGGCCACCGGCATCGGGCAAGTCGACATTGGCTCGACTTTGGTCCGACGTGGCGCAACGGCTCGAGGTCGTGGACATCGACTCGCTTCGCCGGACGCTGGACGATTGGCCCAGCGACCCCGAACGCGCCGGTCATCAGGCCCGCCGGCTTGCGCTCGACATCATCGCCGGACACCTCGCAGCGGGCTGTTCGGTGGTGGTTCCTCAGTTTCTCGGCCGCGCCGAGTTCGTCCACGAACTGGCGAGCGTGGCCGAGGCTCACGCAGCCCTCTTCGTCGAGTGCGCGTTGACGGTCAGCCGTCAGGAAGCGATCGCTGCGTTCATCGAGCGCAGCGACAACCCAGAAACACCCGAGCATGAGGACGCCGATGTTCTGGTGACCGTCGAACATCGCGTGGATCGGTTGACGGAGATGTACGAGGCGCTGACAGCGTTGATCTCGACGAGGCCGACGACTCGGTGCATCGACGTGTCACGAGGCGATGTGCCCGGAACGTTGGCGCGGCTGCGTTCCGTTGTTCCCGAAGTGTGATCAGCCGCCGCGCTGGTAGTTCGGCGCTTCCTGGGTGATCGTGATGTCGTGCGGGTGCGACTCCTCGCGGCCAGCCGTGGTCACGCGCATGAACCGGGCCTGGCGGAGCGCATCCAGTGTTGCCGCACCGGCGTAGCCCATGCCCGAACGCAGACCGCCGACGAGTTGGTACAGCACGTCGCCGAGGGGACCCGCGTACGGGACTCGTCCCTCGATGCCTTCGGGAACGAGTTTCTGGCTGGCTGCGCCGACAGCGGTCTTGCCCGAGGCGCTCTGACTCGAAGCGTACCGATCCGCACTGTCACCGGTCATCGCTCCCATCGAGCCCATGCCTCGGTAGCTCTTGTACCGACGGCCATCCATCAACTCCATCTCTCCGGGTGACTCCTCGGTTCCGGCGAGCAACGAGCCGATCATCACGGTTTCAGAACCGGCAGCGATCGCCTTCACGATGTCGCCTGAGAACGTGATGCCGCCGTCGCCGATGATCGGGGTGCCGAGTTGCTTGGCCTTGCGCGTGGTGTGCCAGATCGCCGAGAGCTGTGGCATGCCGGCACCAGACACGACGCGAGTGGTGCAGATCGAGCCGGCACCGACGCCGACCTTGACGGCGTCCGCGCCAGCCTTGACCAGCGCTTCGACGCCCTCCTCGGTCACGACGTTGCCTGCGGTGACCGGCAGGTCGGGCCACGAGCCTTTGATCCGCTCGATCGCCTTGACCACGTTGGCCGAATGGCCGTGAGCGGTATCGATGGACACCGCGTCCACGCTCATATCGACCAGCGCCGCGACGCGCTCTTCGAGATCGGCTCCCACACCGACTGCGGCCGCGGCTCGCAGGCGGCCGCGACCGTCGCGTGACGCATTCGGGTAGTCGAGCCGCTTCTGGATGTCTTTGACCGTGATGAGCCCAGCGAGGCACCCGGCGCCGTCGACCAGTGGCAACTTCTCGATCCGATACTGCTGGAGGATCGCACGAGCTTCGTCGAGCGACGTGCCGACTTCAGCGGTGACCAGCCCGGTCGGTGAATCCGCAGTCGTCATGAAATCGGTGACCGGACGGTCGAAGTCGGTGCCTTCGCAGAACCGAATGTCGCGGTTGGTGAGGATTCCGACGAGATGCCCGTCGTCGTCGGTGATCGGGACACCGGAGAACTTGAACCGGTTCATCAGTGACTCGGCCTCGTGAAGGAGCGCGGTCGGGGGCAGGGTGACCGGGTCGGTGATCATTCCCGACTGAGATCGCTTCACCTTCTGCACTTCAGCGGCTTGATCCGCGATCGACATGTTTCGGTGGATCACGCCGATTCCGCCGTGGCGTGCCATCGCGACGGCCATGCGCGCTTCGGTCACCTTGTCCATTGCTGCAGAGACCAGCGGCACGGCGAGTTCGATGTCTGCTGCGAATGTGGCCGTGGTGTCAACTGCGTCCGGGAGGGTTTCGGACCAACCCGGTATGACGACGACGTCGTCAAAGGTTAGGGCTTCGAATTTGTCGAAGAAGTCATCGTTCACGTTCTGATGCGTCCGGGGCGTGTCGGTCATGAGGGGGGACCTTCCTGATCAGGAGTCAGATGGGGTGAGCAGAGCTCGGTGAGGACGTCGACGAGAAGCGCGTGCTCGGCGTCGTGGATTGCGGTGGCGAACGTCTCCAGTGTGCCAGACGCGTCAATGGGCACGACCGTGGTGCCGAGTACGGGTCCGTCGTCGACGCCTTCGTCCGGGACGAGGTGGACCATGACACCCGATTCCGTGCGAGTTCCGGTCTGCGACTCGGACCACGCTCGCTCGATCGCTTGTGTTCCGGCGAGCTCGCCGGGCAGCGCCGGATGGAGGTTGACGACCCGATCGGGGAAGAGGCTGAGGAACTCCATGCTGAGCAAACGCATCCACCCGGCGAGCACGATCCAGTCCGGTGCAAACGACGCGACCGCCACGGCGAGTCGTGCGTCGTAGACGGCGCGGTCCTCGTCGTCCCGCTTGATCACCAGCTCCGTGGTGACGCCGGCGGCTTCCGCTCGTTCGAGTCCGTATGCGTCGGCCCTGTTCGAGACGACCGCGACGACGTCTGCTGGTGTCGCTCCGCTGTGGCAGGCATCGAGGACAGCTTGGAGATTTGACCCCGAACCGGAAATCAGCACCACGATGCGAGGCCGAGTCATCGGGTAGAACCTACCGATCGTCAGGGCCTGCAGGTCCGACCTGAACAAACCATTCAGTCACACGTCGACGAAACCTCGCGACGTCGTCGGCGTACGGCGGATCTCGTCTCGATCATTCGGACAATCCCTTGGTCTGATTCATGGTCGAAGGGTCGATGTGCGAGGAGGGTTCGGATCTGCACGATGGCGCCATGAAACGACGTGTTGAACTCTCGCCCTCCCGCTCGCGCCGCCGGCTCGGGCTCATTTCCGTGCCCGTCATGGTCAGCTGTGCATTGGCCGTGAGCGCCTGTTCGAGCGGTGCCTCATCGGCACCACCGACAACCAGGCTTGATTCGGCTCCGTCGACGTCGGCTGCCCCGGCCCCAACGGGCGCACCAGCGGTCGACGGAGAATCGACGGATCAACGCGGCGCGGAGATCGAGGCGTTTCTGGATGAGCTGGAGGTCACCGGCTTCGAGGGGGTTGTAGCGCTGCGGGAAGGCAGCGGCGTCACCACCCGTGCATACGGCACTGCAGACCGAGCGAACGACGAGCCGAACGATTCAGAGACCGTCTTCGACATCGGCTCGATCACCAAGCAATTCACAGCCGCAGCGATCCTGCGTCTCGAGATGGACGGCCGACTGTCGGTCAACGACTCGCTCGGCGACCACCTGCCCGAGCTTCCGGGCGACCATGCAGCCATCACGCTGCACGAGCTCCTGACGCACACGTCCGGCGTCCCCAACAACCTTGGTCCCGACGACGAGCCCCTCAACCGGGCCGACTTCCTCGAGCGGTTCGCAAGCACGCCGCTGGTGGACGAGCCCGGAACCCGATTCGGCTATTCGAATGTTGGATACGCACTGCTCGCGGTCGTCATCGAAGTCGTGACCGGCGAGCCGTACGAGGTCTTCTTGCGAGCGGCGCTGTTCGAGCCGTCGGGCATGCTCGACACGGGGTACGTGCTTCCCGACTGGTCCGATCACACGATCGCGGTGGGCTACGACCCTCAGTCGGGCGACCGGTTCGGGCGCCCGAACGAGCGACCGTGGGACGTCAACGGTCCCTACTGGAATCTGCTCGGCAACGGCGGTCTTCTCTCCACGGCGGCAGACATGCTGCGCTGGGATGACGCGCTCCTCGGAGACGAAGTCCTCGACGAATCGGCCAAGGCGAAGTTCTTCGCTCCTCACATTCCTGATGCCCTGGGTGGCGTTCCGTACGGCTACGGCTGGCAGATCATTCCGACCCCGGCGCAGTCACCGCTCATCAAGCATGACGGTGGCAACCACGTCTTCTACGCCGACTTCCTCCGCCTCGTCGAACACGACATCGCCGTCTTCGTCGCAACCAACTCAACGCAGGACAGCGACGGTGACATCGCCGTGGACATCGCGAACAGTGCACTCGGCGGCGCGCTGGCGGCGATGTTCGGCGACGAACCCGACGGCGAGCCCGATGACGAATCCGAACGACAACGAGCCGTCGCTGACGCCGTACGTCGCTGTGGCTTCGACGGCCTGTCGATCGACTCATTGCCCGACCACCGGGAGATCGAGACGTTGCCGAGCTCGGCTGCCGGGGCCGCGGCGAAGCTCTTCGTCGACCTGCTTGCGGGTGGCGACGCTGCGGAGCGCATCGACTTCGCTACCGACCATGTGTCGGAGGAGTTCGGCGGCGCCGACCCAGCGGTCATCGCGGATGACATCGAAGAACTGCAGGTGGCGTTCGCTGACTACGAGGTGGTTCGTCTTCTCCTACAAGACGACCGCCGTTTCCACCTGCTGTGGCAGGGGCCCGACGCCGACCTCCTGCTTTCTGTGGGCTTCGACGAGAACGACCCCCAACGGCTTGCGTGTCTCGCCGTCTCGACATGACCTTGCAGGTGATCGTCGATGCTCGCCGAGCACGCAATCATCTCCTCATGTCTCAACCCACAGCAACCCAGGTCGTCTGCAACTACGGCGAGGCTTGGGCCGCTGGTGACGCAACCACCGTGCTCTCGCTCTATCACCAGGACCTCACCCTGGACTGGCCGGGACGTCATCGCCTGGCTGGTGTCCACGCGGGGCAGGCAGCGGCGGTCGAGGCGCTGCTCGACCTGCAAGCGGTCACGAATCGGCGACCAGTCGAGATCGTGGACGTCCTCGCTGGCGAACACAGCGTGATCATGGTCGTCCGGGAACGTTGGACGACCAACCCGGACGACCCTGATGCCGCCAGCATCGAGGTGTCGCGGGCGCTCGACTTCACCGTCCTCGACGGACGACTGCGATCCTGCAGGATCTTCGAAGCAGACCAGCCGTCGGTCGACGACTGGATCGATCGCTTCGGAGTCGTCAGCGAAGGGTGACGGTGCGTTCGCCGCTCACGAGTGAGCCGATCCGCCACGTCGTCTCGGGAATCGAGGACTGGACAGCGTCGGCATCGGCCTCGTCGCAGATCACGACCATGCCGATGCCCATGTTGAGCGTCCGGTAGAGCTCATCGGTCGACATCTGCGGTGTCAGCTCTCTCACGAGCTTGAACAGCGGCGGTACGGGCCAAGCACTCAGATCGATATCTGCCCCGACGCCCTCGGGGAGCACGCGAGGAAGGTTCTCGGGCAGGCCGCCACCGGTGATCTGCGCCAGAGCTTTCACCTTGCCACTCTCCAGTGCTACGCGAAGCGGGTCGAGATAGTTGCGATGCGGCTCGAGCAGTGCGTCGCCGAGAGGGCGGTCCATTCCTGCGGGCACGGTATCCATCGGTGCCCACTCGAAGATCTTGCGCAACAGCGAGTAGCCGTTGGTGTGTGGGCCGGAGGACGCGACGCCGATCAACGTGTCACCGGCAGCAACGTCGGGGCGGGGGAGCAGGTCGGCGGCATCGGCCACGCCGATGAGCGTGCCGGCGATGTCGAACGCGCCGTGCTGGTAGACGCCGGGCATCTCGGCGGTCTCGCCGCCGAGTACGGCACAGTTTGCGGCCCGGCACGCTTCGGACATTCCCTTGACGATCTCCGCCACCATGTCGGCATCGAGGACGCTGGCCGCGATGTAGTCGAGGAAGAACAGTGGGCGAGCGTTCTGGACCAGGACATCGCCGATGCAATGGTTGACGATGTCGGCGCCGACACCGCGAACTCGACCGAGGCGGGCTGCCAACTCGACCTTGGTGCCGACACCGTCGGTCGAGGCGACCAGGACCGGGTCGTTCAGCTCCTTGATCGCGGCGCCCGAGAACACGCCACCGAAGTTGCCGAGGCCGTGGAGGACGCCCCGCCCGGAGCCGACGTCGTGAGTCGACTCGACCGCAGCTTTCATCTCATCGACGGCCCGCGTGCCTTCGTCGATGTCGACACCCGCGTCGGCGTACGAGGCCAGCGCCGCACCTGGCGCCCGCCAGGCGATGTCGCGGCGCACCTGCATGCCGTCGAAGCTGATCGAGGCCATCCGGTCGTATGCGATCTTGCGGGCCTCGGCGAGATCCTGGCCCAAGCCGGTCACGGCGAGCACGCGGCCGCCTGCGACGGTTTGGTCGTCGCTGACTCCGGCATCGAATCGCAGCGCCCGCTCGTCGCTCTCTTCGCTTGCTCGGTCGAGGATCTCCGCGCCTGCCTGTGGTGTCGTCGGGTATCCGGCAGCAGCGGCCACGACGGTGACAGCCGATTCCGCTCGCGTCACGACCGGGACGCCGGACAGGTCGCCGTTCGCTGCTGCGAGCGCGAGTTCTGCGAGGTCGGTGTCCAGGAGCGGCAGTACCGCTTGAGCTTCCGGGTCGCCGAATCGAGCGTTGTACTCGATGAGTCGCGGGCCGTCGGTGGTCAACATCAGACCTGCGTAGATCACGCCGACGTATGGCGTGCCTGCTGCTGCGAAATGGTCGACGACGGGCTGCACGAACGTCGCCAGCAGGTCGGTGGGCTCATAGGGGACCGGTGCCGGGGCGTACGCGCCCATGCCGCCCGTGTTCGGTCCGGTGTCGCCTTCACCGATTCGCTTGTGATCCTGGGCGAGGGGGAGAGCGATCGCCCGCGTGCCGTCACACAGTGCGAGGAGCGAACACTCTGGACCCGAGATCTGCTCTTCCAGCACGAATGCTCCGGCGGCGGCGGCGTCGATGATTGCTGCCTCGGTCTCACCATCGGAATCGGGAACCACGACGCCCTTGCCAGCGGCGAGACCGTCGAGCTTGACCACCACCGGGCGGCCGAGTTCTCGCCACCAGGATCGTGCGTCATCGACGATCGTGGTCGATGCAGACGGATCGAAACGGGCAAACGCCGGGCCGGGAATGCCGAGATCGTCGGCCAGTTGCCGGGCGTATCCCTTCGAACCCTCGAGCTGTGCCAGTGCGGCCGTCGGACCGAAGCAGGGGATGCCCCGAACGGCGCACTCGTCTGCGGCACCAGCGACCAGCGCAGCTTCCGGACCGGGAATCACCAGGTCGGTGTCAGCTGATGATGCCTCGCCGAGGTCGGCAG
>CALIOL010000296.1 GCA_938044705.1 uncultured Ilumatobacter sp.
GGTCTGCCGGTTCTCGGGTGGGGGCGGGCGTTGTGACGCTGCGTCGATATGTGCTGCGCAAAGCCTCTTACGCGGGCCAAATGACTCGTTGCGGGAACAGCCCGGCTGGAGGCTTCGGCCGACTGGTATTGAGGCTCCTTCGCACGGTGTCGTTGTTAGCCAACCTCGGCCGGTTCTCGGCACAGAGTTTCGCCACTCCGCTGCCGGACGAACCCCGCGATCTCGCGTGACGCTTTGTTCATGAGGTCGAACATGACCTCGTCAGTCGGAGGCTCGCCCACCGCGGTGTAGGCGCCGTCGACCAAGATGAGCGGACAGTCCGGCGTGGCGAGCAGAAAGTCGAAGAATCGAAGGGCGCGGTTCTCTTCGCCACCGATCACCTGGCTCTCCAAGCCTCGCCAGATCGTGAACCCCTCACCGTCGGAGATCGCTGAATCATCCGGGCTCGCAAGATCGTACCGACGGGCGTCCAGCCGATGCTGGGCAACATGGCTGTACGAGGAAGAGTAAGCCTCAGCGCTCGCAACGTCGTCGAAGACCACGAGCCTGAGATTGAGGTTCTGGCCAAACGTCGTGAGATGCACGCACCCGGCGTAACGCCGGAGCTCTGGATCCTCGTCGTTGAAGTTGACCCGAATGCGGAAGTCCGGGTCGTACGCCTCGGACCGGAGCTCAGTCCACGCGGATTCACCGGCGTCGACCATTGCGCCTTCCCATCCCATGAGAAAGGGCTCCGCCGCCTCGAGTTGCTCTGCACTCCACGAGCAGTCCTCGGGAGGGACTTCGCTCACACCAAGGCCCCCGCATGCGGAGAGCACAACCAGTGAAATCACGGCTGCGGCCTTAGACACTCGCGACGACTCACAGGCGACTGCCGTACCCGCTCGCTGCGACCATCGCTCGCTCGAGGCCGTTCGCAGCAAGGGTCAGCTCAAGCAGTCGAAGTCGCCGAGGGGATATTCGCCAATGAGGTGGGGGTACACCGGTGCGTTGTCGTAGGACGGACCCGACGGAGCTGAGGTAACTGAGCACTGACCGGTGGACCGATCTCGTTGAACCCACCGCTGGGGAGTCCATTGGTCGACCTCTGTCGCTTCGACCGCCTCAGTCACGGACTCCATGAATGAGCGGAACGGTTCAGCGCTGAAGTCGTGGATGAGCCAGGTTTGGTCATCGACGATCAGCATTCGCGGGATTCCGTCCTCCGGACGCTGGTCCAAACCGATCTCTACGCCATCTGGGAGCGCGTCGGCAGCCCGGCGAATGGCATCGATCTGCACTGGGTCAAGTTTCGCTTCGATCGGGCGGCGTTCGGCAACTCCGTCGACGACGGTTTCGTCGACCTCCGCAAACGCCGAACCATCGCGGTAGGCCACGAGAAGTGGCCCCCAGACGAATTCGTCGATGTTGTTCCCCAGCTCGTACTGGCCAATCTGTACGAACACGTCGTGGGCGGCCCCGGCCAGGTCGTCCGGCTCAACCGTGTCTCGCTCATCAAGTTCGGGTGGCGATCCTGACGTGATGAGATCCTCGACGGAGGACGACGTCGTTTCCGCGGCGTTTGACTGCGACGGATCGGCGGTGCACGAGGCCACAGTGAGCAAGGCCAGCGCGAACCCGGACGCGGTCGCTACCGACCATCGTGGCGTAGAGCGCATCAACGACTGCCCCGTCACCCCAACACGCCGGTGGCCGTTGTGCGGCCGACAAGATCTCACGATGGAATTCTTGCACCGATAGCGCTGCCTCGACGGGCGGCCTCCGCGTTTACGTCAACAGAGATCACCAACAGCCAGGGCCAGATCCACACGGGCACATCCGCCCGCCGCGCTCCCGATACGCAGCGCATAACAACATCGCCGGCTAGGAGCAACGATCGCTCGCGAACGGCACGACTGCGGTCGACCGTCTCGCAGACCTGCCCCGATCAGACCTGCGACACTGCGAAGCGATCAGAACATCGGTCGATCAAGTCGTCTGAACCCGCTCGCGATCGGCACTTTCCGGAAAGGCGCCCGCGCAAGAACGTGCGCTCAACCGGCGTGCTGCGTCGCCTCAGTTAGTTCGGTTCCGACCAGAGTCCCGCCTCGGTGAATCCGTTCTGCCGGAGTATCCGACGGCGCACGCGGTTCGTGATCGCAGCTGAGATCAGCACGTAGCCCAGCATTCCGGCGAAGTAGCCCCATCCCAGTGTGTCGAACAGTTCGTCCGGCCGGATCGTGAACACGGCCATCGAGAACACTGCAACCATCGGCCAGATGGTGCACGCCTGGATCAGCCCGGTACGGAGCCCAACCCATCCGGCAACATCGTCGAGCATCCACCGGTGCCATTGCGCTGGAAGCCTGTGGTTGAGGAACCTGTATGAAAGGAACACACGGGTTGGTGGACGGGTCCGTAGCCGCTCACGCCATCCGGCGATCACCACGTCGATGATCGCGAGCAACCCAAACACTCTTGGGTCTCCAGCAGCGGCCGCGTCCTGAAAGGTGGCTGAGATCACCCGTCCATGCTCAGCTCGAAAGCGTTTGGGAAACGCTCGAAGCGCCAGCGCCATGGTGCGTGGTTCATTCATGGGCACCAGCCATGCGCCGTCGTGCACCCCGAACCAGTCGCTCGCGGCTTGCAAGCTCGACCGTCAGAGCGGCCCGACCGTCCTCTGTGAGGCGGTAGTAGCGCCGAGTGCGACCGTCGACGACCTCGTCGCCAGACTCGACCACGAGTCCTGAGTCTTGAAGCCTGGCAAGTGCTCCGTACAGGGTCCCGGTGCCAAGACGGACCCGGCCATCAGACAACTCACGCACCTCGGCAATGATCCCGTAGCCGTGACGACGCTGATCAACTAACACCGCCAAGATTGATGTCGCAGCGTCGCCAAGCGGCTTCGAGCGGGCGATCGTCACAACGCAACCATAAGTCGCCAACCGACCTATCGTCAAGAGTGTCCAACTGCGCATATCAACAAACGCTTTCGAACAGCCGGACCGCTCGCGAACGGCACATTCCGGACGGGTGAGCCCGATCAGATTGTTCGATGAGCACGCCTGCTTCGTGATGTCAGATCATCGAGCGCGCAGAGTCACCCCGGTAGCTGACTACGCGTCCAGGTGACGTCCACGTCCGTCATGAGCAACGTCTCGGCCTCAACCGCTGAACGGAAGCTGCTCTGGAACGCCGACTCCAGCGCCTTCAGCTCAACCAACTGGGCCACCGATTCCGCAGGGAACATTTCCACAGCCTCGAGCTGCGCCACCTGCCTCCCCGGCGACAAGCCAAGTGTTGTACCGATGACGATGTCGGCAACCTCGGAGTTCACCGCAGCCTCGCCGTGCAGCGAAGCCGTCGCGGCGATCCCGAAGCGATCGACGCTCTCAGCAGCTTCGCAAACCTCCCACGAGAGCACCTGATCATCTTTGGCGATGCCGATTCGGGCGGGCACGTGCACTCCGGGGAAGACGCGCCCACCCGCAAGAATCGCCGGCCTTGAGTCCGTGTGGCGGACCGGGACGTAGACCGCAAGGGTCGGCTGATCGACAGGCCCCACTTCCACCGAGATCCGATGTGCGGCGGCACGAAGAGACACGCCGACAAATCGCGGTGTCGGCCATGGTCGTGTATGAGCGATCTCGATCATGCAGCACCCAGCGACCACACCGCCGTTCGTTCCGACGTGAGGCCGGAGCCCCGCTGGAAGAATGGGCGACACCTCTTCGGGGTCGACCCAAGAGTTCACCAACAGCCGCTGTGTGATGGTGCCCACGATGCTGCCCACACCTCGTTTTGCACTCATCAGAACGTCAGGGTAGAACCAGCCGATACATACAGCACGTCTTGTCCGCCGGGCACGCATAACAACAGCACGGGGTTCCACACGAGAGCGTCCGCGATCGGCACATCTACGGGCGGCATCGCGCTCCAGAATGACGGTCACCCGACGGTGGATGTCGGTGAGGGCGGAGCTCTCTACTGTCGCAGGATTTCGGTCGGACAGCTGATCGTTGGCGCGTTCGCGAGTCGTTGGTCGGATGTAACCAGCGTGCACTCCAGGGCTTCAGCGAGAGCGACGTAGCAAGCGTCATACGCGGTGACGTTCGCTCGAAGTTCGAACGCTCTCAACAGCAGCGGCCCCGTTGGGAACCGAGTGATCGGCAGCGCGAGAAGGTCGTCGACCGCATCGCGGAAACGTTCATCAGTGAGATCCCCGTTCAACCAGCGACGGCGAAGTACCGACACCGTCTCGACATCGACGAGGTCAGGCGCTGACGCGGCGCCTGCGGCCTGCAGCCGTCGACGAGCGAGCACCCCTGCCGACTCGTCGTCACCGACCACGTTCGCCAGCACGGACGCATCAACGACGATCACCGCCGCGCGCGTTCGTCGACGAGATCGTCGACGGCGGTGTCGAAGCCGACACGACCACCCGAGCGCTGTGCGATTCGCTCCATCACCTCGGCGAGTGTCGGCGATTGTGCAACACGCGAGAGTTCGTTGGTCAGGTACTGCTGGAGCGACTGGCCTGCTGCTTCGGCGCGTCGTTGCAAGCTCGCATGGACTTCCGCCGGGAGATCTCGGATCAACACGTTCGGCATGCTTGCATTATGCTTGCACACGGCCCCAACTGCAAGCGTGCACGCATACCAACGCCCCAGATCGCGCCCACCAGACCACTCTTGAACGGCACGTCCGCGCTCGGCCGAGCGCCCAAGAATGTGCGTCGGCCCGACGACCGTGAGAGATGGTCGTCGCCCCGCTTCGGCTTCAATCGAGCGTCGCTGGGGCCACGGGAGGTCCGGCGGTGACGGCGCCAGCGTGGAGACGCCTATCCCACACGGCAACGGTGACCTCCTGCGACTCGAGAGCGAGGGCACTGGCGAGATGAATTGCGTCGGCTCCGTGCAGTCGGAGCAGGACAGCCAACTCGCCAGCCGCTCGCTCGACGTTGGGCGAGAGTTCGATTGGACGTATCGACGACCAGAAGATCTCCCATTCTGCTGCTGCAGCGGACGCTTCGGATTCGGTGAGGTCGTGGTTGCGG
This sequence comes from uncultured Ilumatobacter sp., assembly GCA_938044705.1. GTDB lineage: Bacteria > Actinomycetota > Acidimicrobiia > Acidimicrobiales > Ilumatobacteraceae > Ilumatobacter_A. The sequence goes on from CALIOL010000296.1 coordinate 5,036, forward strand.
CCCGCTGCTGCGAGAGCTGCGCAGACTTCGGGATACGCCAGCCGGCTCGACAACGCAGCGTCGCAACCGTTCCACACTGCTGCTGCGACGTCGGATCCGGTCTCGTCAAGCACGAGTTTGACGAGCGCGCTCGAATCGAAATAGACGATGGCCACCTTCAGCCGCGCTGCTCGTTGACGATGTCGGCCACGGGTCGCTTCGGTCTTGGCCGGGATCGACCGCCGGCGACCGGGCGGGACGATCGTGTGGGTCGACTGATCCCGCCTTCGGCGGTCAGACGCTCGAGAACCCGAGTGGAGTCGAGTGCAACGATTCGGGCGACGGGCGTCCCCCGATCGGTGATGACGACGTCGTTGCCGTCACGCGCAGCGTCGATCCACTGACCGAGGTGCCCGAAACGTATAGATCCGCAGCTGTCCCGCTCAGATCATCAACGCCAGCGCCGCACCGGCCTGCTCGCGATCGGCACAACTGTGCTCGGCCATCCGCCAAAAATGTCGAAGCTGGCTGCGCTGGAGGCAGGCGCCTCTTTCAGCGTTGGTCGGGGCTGGCTACGGGTCCCGCGAGTGTTCGCCTGAGGACCGGTGTTGCATGTTCAAGCATTGCGTCGAGCGCAACGACGAGATCGCTCGACGACGACTCGTTGCCCCGGAGTCCGGCGAGCTGCGCTCGGCGTGCGAGTTCTTTGATGAACGCGGGAGCGACGCCCTCGAGACGCTCGATCAGGCCGGCAGCGTCGTCGGGGAGTGGCTGGTTGGTGTAGAGCTCGACGAGGCGTCGTCGTGCCTCAGCGTCGGGAAGCGAGATCTCGATGGCCTGATCGATGCGTCCCGGGCGCGCCGCCAGGGCGGGTTCGAGCATCTCGACCTGGTTCGTGGTCAGCACGAACAGGACGTCAGCGTCTTCGGCTAAGCCATCCATCTCGTTCAGTAACTGGAACAGCAACGCGTTGTGTTCCCCGCCGGGCAGTTGACGGTCCATCGCGATCAGGTCGACGTCCTCGATCACGATCGTGGCCGGTTGCAACGACCGGGCGATGGTGCCTGCCTGGCCCACTGCGGCAACCGCGCCACCGGTCAAAATGATCGTCGTGCGTTCCTGCATGCGTCCAGTCAGATATGAGATCGTGTGCGTTTTGCCGGTCCCTGGCGGCCCGTACAGCAGCAGCCCACGCTTGACGTGTTGACCTGCCGCACGCAGTCCTTCGGCGTGCTCGGTGATCCCCATTGAGTGCGCCTCGATCGCTTCGAGTTCTCCTGGCGCGAGCACGACATCGTCACGCTCGACGTGGGGTAGGTGGACGAAGCTGAGCCCGAACTCGCCATGCATCCCGAACGTGAACGCCACGACTTTGCGCCGAAAAGCGTTGTGCTCGTGCATCAACTCACGCAACCGAGCGAGAAACTCGTCGGCGGCTGTCTGGGTCGCGCCCACGACCTCGACGATCAACTCTGGCCGATACTTCTCTGACACGTACACCAGCGCAACCACCGGTGTGCCATCCACATCGGTGAGCACGAGACCCGACCGCAGACAGTCGATGGTCTCGTCGACGTCGATGTCGACGGCGATGTACTGACGTGCAGCCTCGCCAGGCCCGTGCCATGAACCCGTCACCAACCCGGCCAACGAGGCACCGCCGTAGTTGCCAATGTCGCTCTGCAGCCCGATCACCTCATTCCGGTCAGCCGAGTCGGCGTAGGCATTCAACGCGAGCTGCACGTTCACGCGTTCGACGACCGGCACCGACATTGACGTGCTCGACACATCGGCTCCGACCCCGCCCAAGTGCTCCGACAGGCGGCGCGTCAGCGGCGACGAACGCTGCGGCAACGCGCGGTCGGCCATCGAGGCAAGCTGCACGACCGCCCGAACGAATGCTTCGGCCTCGTCTTGCGACAGATCGCTCATCGCGCCACAGTAGACCGCCAACCGAGAGCGGGCCGATGGGACACACCCGCACAAGAGCCACGCATATCAACGCCGCCAGCGAGGCCCGCAACCCGCTCGCGATCGGTACAACTGTGCTCCGACGAGCAACGGCGCGTCCCGGACGAGCGGAACCGATCAGATTGTGCGGTCATCCATCGCGTGCGATCCCGGACGGACTCGTCGCCGATCGGCAGGTGTTGACGTGCACGCCCAGCGTTCGGTGACAGCTTTGAGCGGTTCGCCGACAGGGTCCGCAGACTCTCGATCTCAGTAGTTGGACAACGCCGGAGGAAGCGACAAATTCGCCCTTCTGTCAGAACATCAGGAACCAGCCGTCGCCGATCCCCCTTGACCGATCGCCAGTCCCACCAAAACTTGGCACCGTCCCGTTTGGGCACCACACCAGGAAACGGCCGTCCCCGGTGTAGGCGAAGCAAGCTGGGAAGTGATTCTCACCGACTGCAGGGCTTGGCAAGTACTGGACCCCTCGAAGCTCGATTGGGCGTTGATCGTCTTGTCGCTCAAGTCGAGCCGATTCGGCTCGAAGCTCGTCGCCATAGACCTGGAAGGCAACGGTGCCAGCAAACAGCGAGGCTGCGAAGAACATCGCTGCAACGCCGCTTGTCAGGATCACTGCGGAGCAGGCCACCAAGCGCAGCAGTGTCGAATTGCGGCTGGCGAGGACTACCGCGAACGCGCCAAGTGCGAATGCGACGATCAAGCCGAGCCCAGCAAGCACGTCGATGACGTGCCCATTGACGTCACCGATGCCCGGGTCGCTCCAGCGCCAGTGGTACAGCACGGCTTGCCAGCAGTAGAACACGGCCATCGCTGCGCCGCTGACCATGGTGAGTGGCCACCCAACGCCGTCGGCCGGTTCGCTCTGTTCGAAATCGAGGTTCACAACTGACTCATAGCCAGGCCTCGGTTCCGAGGTCTCCGCTCGGTGCGACGGTTCGGCGGCAGGGTCAAGCGGCGCATCTGTCGAACCCTGCACGCCGAGACATCGTCATTGCGTAGACACACCTTGAGGGCGAATCTCTGGCGCGAAGGATTCGAAAGATGCCACGACCACAACTCGACAAGAGCCGGATCCATTTCAGTTGTCCGTGTGAGATGCATCCACTCCTCGTCGACCTGCGCTCCCATGCCAGCCCGGCGCCTTGACCAACCGAAGCCGCACACCTGCGCTCTGAGGGTTCAGATTCGCATCGGATGTGCCGACGACAGATCATGAGGAAGTTCCTGCTCGTCGGGATGATTGCAGCAAGCGCGTGCGGCGGGCCGTTGGAGGAGTCCGAGGCGCAGTCGACGTCGTCGATCCAGGCGCCGGCACCATCAACCGATCCACCCGCGGAGTCGCCACCGCCGATTGAACGCCCGGTGACAACATCCACCATGACGACCACTACGGATCCGCTCGACGGACCGGACGGCGTCGAAATCGACCTTTCAGAGTCGAATGGATTCGCGCTTGCCGTCATGTTCCCCGAGGGCCACGTGCTCGATCCGTTGTTCCCAACCCAGGCCGACATCCCGTCAGCGACCTTTTCGGAGGACAGTCATCAATGGCTGAACAGCCTGTGGATCGACGAGTGCGGTGCCAGCGCCGCAATGCGAGACGTCGAACATTGGATGCTCAAGACGCTGAAGTTTGCCCAACAGGACGTCAGCGTCACCATCGCAAGCGGTTGGCCCGACCAACGACAATTCGTCGACGACACGTTCGCCGAAATCAGAAGCGCCTCGAAGTGCACGGATCCCCAAGGCCGAGCAGTCCTGTCCAACGCCGACATCGCTCTGCCCGAGCGCTCTGTCGCGTCCACGGGAATGGTTGCCGAGTTGGGCACTGCGAGCTACGTGTGGTTCGCAACCCGCTACGAGGGCGGGATTGTCACCGTCGTCGAAGTCGAGAGCGCAGGCGACGTTGCAAGCGCTGTGCTCATAGCGAACGAGTTCGTCGAACTCACTGGATCCCGCATCCCCGCCACACTCGACCACTACGACAGGTGCGTCGCGATCTATGACGAGGCCACACTGCCGGAGACCCAGACTGCCGACCCTCACCTGAAGTACTGCGGCGACGTCAATGATTGGCGCCACGCACGCACTGCGATGGAGGCTGGTCCCCGCCAAACCGATCCGGAGAACACTGTCCCGTTCGTTGACCGGGCGACCACGACTGAGGAAGAAGAGTGCCAGAGATGGGCGCGAGTCTTGGCGACCGGCGCCGAGGTGTACAAGATCCAAACCGGCCAACTTGCGATGAACCAAGAGGTGCTCATTGGTGAGATACTCAGCGAAGAACAGCCCCACGTCGAGCTGACGACGCTCGGCGACGTCATCGCTACCGTCGACGGACCATGCGACGGCTACGACCTCGACACCTAAGCCGAGCAAACCAACAGCCCGCGACCGCTGGTCGAGCTCCAGTGGGAAGGCGACGCCGAGACGTGCCCGAGTCACCGACAACGGCTCGCTGCACCCTCGGGTGCAGCAACTCGTTCGATCGCTCGGATTTGAGTGCCGCTACCCGAGCGATAGCCGCAGGCGATGACCTTCGCCGCAGCGGTCGACTTTGGGGCGCGATTCGGCTTGTCTCGGGCGCCGACGGGGCTTCTTGGGCTCAGGCCTTCGCCGATTCGCGTCCACAAGAGCGGTGCTGCGCAACCTCGCAAGGCTGGGCTGGGGGCATCTCGCGACAGTTTCGGCAATCCTCGCTGACGATGTGATACTCGGCCTCATGAGGATCTTCGGGTGACAGAACGTTTCGCTTCAGACGCTGAGGTGGTGGAGCGCGTGCTGACCCACGTTCGCGACTCGACCACTGACCTCGGTGAAGCGTGGTTCGAACCGGTCGACAACTACCGCGACCACGCACGCTTCGAAGCCGAACTCTCCGCGCTGCGACGCCTCCCGGCAGTCTTTGCCCCGGCAGCCTCCGTGGTGGAACCGGGTGACTATCTTGCGCGGGAGGCGTTCGGAGTGCCGTTGTTCGTCAACCGCGGACGGGATGGTCGTGCTCGTGTCTTTCGCAACTCGTGTCGCCATAGAGGCGCAGCGGTCGTCGACGGGCAAGGCTGCGCGCAAGCACTTGTCTGCAACTATCACGGCTGGTCGTACCGGCTCGACGGATCGATTGCCCACATCCCTCACGCCGACGGCTTCCCGGAGGACATCGCCGACGAGCGATCGCTGGTCGAACTGGCCAGTTGCGAGGCCAATGGTTTGATCATCATCGCCGGACCAGACGGGGATGACTCGGCGACGTCGACCGGCATCGATGCCCCACAATTGCTGCTCGCCGACACGCTTGGCGACCACCGACTCGTGAGCATGACGACCGAAGAGCAGCCGATCAACTGGAAGGTGCTCATCGAGCAGACCCTGGAGGGGTATCACATTCGCTCAGCGCACCGGTCGACGTTCTACCCCGTGCAGTACGACAATCTCAACGTCATCGAGTTCTCTGGCACGCACAGCCGTGTCACGTACCCATATCGAAATATCGAGCGCCAGGCGACGATCAATCCAGCCGAGCGAAAGCTGCGTGGCTTCTCGACGACTGTCACGCACCTGTTCCCGAACACCATCGTGTCCACGTTCCCCGAGCTGACGCTCGTGTCGGTGATCGACCCGCTGGCGATCGATTGCAGCCGAATCACCACGTTCATGTTGACCACAGCCGAACCGAGCCCGGACGGTGAGGGGTTCGCTGCCGACGGCCTGGCGCTCGCCGCAGAAGGAGCCGTAGAGGACACCGAGATGTCGCTCGCGGTGCAGAGCGGGTTCCGTGCCGGAGCGAACGACACCATCGTGTTTGGCCGCAACGAGAGCGCAATCGGGCACTTCCATCGCAACCTCGACGACGTGCTCGCTTCCGATGGTGACGAGCAGTCAATGGCGACGCCGGTCCAGCTCAAACAATGACGTGAGACGAGTGTGAAGTACCCCGTCGTTACGGTGTAAGAGACCGACTCCCTCCGTGGAATCATCCTCGAGCTACGGAGCAAACAACATGGGAACTCACCAGAACGTCGTCGTGCTGAGCGGCACGGTCACGAACGAGCCTGCACTCAGGGAACTGAAGGGTGGTGTCGTCCTGCAGTTCGATCTCACGACTGCGCTGGAGGATGGTGCGAGCGCATCGGTCCCGGTTGCGTGGCACGACCCGACTGTCGCTCAGACCACGTCGCTTGGCCTCGGCAACGAGGTGGTCATCGTCGGCACCGTGCGTCGCCGGTTCTTCAGATCGGGTGGGCAGACGCAGAGCCGGACCGAGGTGATCGTGGCATCGCTGGTGCCCGCTCGGCGCAAGAAGTCAGCGACGTCGCTGCTTGCTGCAACCGCTGCTGCGATCGCTCCGTAGTCAGGCGACCGGTCGCACCACGAGCCCCGTGAGGAGCTTCGGCGTGAAGAACGTCGACTTGGGTGGCATCACGACCCCTTCGCGTGCCGTTCGCTCGATCTCGGCAACGCTCACCGGGCGGATGAGCACACCGACGCTGGCCTTGCCTGACGTCACGGCGTCGGCGACCAGGTCGACGCCATGCTGGTACGTGACCGAGTGGTCGACATCGGCGAGCAACTCTTCGAGCCACAGTCCGTCGAGTGCACGGAGGTGGTCGAGGGCGCCGGGCTTCGGCGTCAGCCATTCCGCGGACCCGTCAGCGTGCACGAGACAAAGCGCACCGCGATCGTTCATCTCGGCGAGCGTCGCAGCCGACGGCGAGTCAGCAGCGGAGCGATCGAACCCGACGTCCAGCGCCGCGGTGAGCTGGGCGACGTCCACGTCGGTGTACAGGCGGTGGATGGCTTCGACGCTGAGCTGATCAGCAACGAGTTCGCTCACGAAGACGAGGGTGTCCTCGGCGGGCGTGTCGTCCTTGCCGGTGGCATCGCGCGTTTCCTCGCGGAACTTCTGAGCGACCCCGTAGCGGTGGTGTCCGTCGGCGATCAGGACGTCGTCGGTCGCGACCTTCGCTCCGATCGCTTCGATTCGCGCCGGGTCGCTGACCCGCTCGACGGTGTGGGTGACGCCATCGAGCGTGACCGAGGCAATTGCCTCGCCCGGTTCGGTGAGGAGTTCGGTCAGCCCATCGGCGAGTGAGAGGCCCCACACGGGTGACATGTTGGTCTGCGTTGCGCGGGTCAGATCGAGACGATCGGTCGAGGCCTTCGGGGTGATCCGCTCGTGAGGCAGCACCCCGCACTCACCGTATGGACCAACTTCGAGGCCGCCAAGCACACCGACGATGCTGCGCTCAGCGCCGCTGGCATCGGTGAACTCCATGCGGTACAGCGTGTACGAGGGCGTGTCGTCGTACGTCATCACGCCGGCGTCGATCCATTGGCGAAGGGTCTCGCCGGCACGGTCGTAGCGGCCCGGTCCATCGGCTTCTCGCGGGACGTCGACATGCGTGATGTTGAACCGATCGCGAGCGTTCAACTCGTCGAGGTCGGTGTCGGACAGCACGTCGTACGGAGGAGCGATCAGCGTGTCGATCGTCGTGTTGCTGTAGCGAAGGGCGGGGAAGGGAGTGAACCGTGGCACCCTCACAGGATGCCAGAGGAAATCGAGACCGTGTTGTGCGATCTGGACGGCGTGGTGTGGCTTGCCCACCAACCGATACCCGGTGCGGTCGACGCAATCTCCAGGCTGCAGAAATCAGGCAGACAGGTGCTGTTCGTCACCAACAACTCCGCAGCGCTCGTGGCAGACAACGAGGCTGCGCTTCAACGCATCGGCATCGACGCCCGCGGTGCGGTGATCTCGTCGGCGATGGCCGCAGCGTCGATGGTCGAGGCTGGCGAGCGTGTGCTCGTGTCAGGCGGTGGAGGCATCGTGGAAGCGATAGAAGCCGTCGGAGCGAGCGCCGTTCGAACGACCGAGAACGATGTCGAGGGGCCATTCGACGCCGTTGTCGCCGGCCTCGACCGGGCCTTTGACTACCAGCGGTTACGGACAGCCGGGCGTGCCGTGTTGAACGGTGCTCGCCTGATCGGAACGAACCGCGACTCGACGTTCCCGACGCCGGATGGTCTCGAGCCGGGCGGTGGCTCGCTCGTTGCTGCGATCGCTGCAGTCGGCGGGGTCGCCCCGACATTCGCAGGCAAGCCCGAGCAGGCCATGGCTGACCTCGTGCTCGCACGGGCTGGCACGCCAGCCTCTGCGCTCCTCATGGTCGGGGATCGAGCCGACACCGATGGCTTGTTCGCTCAACGGATCGGTTGTCGTTTTGCTCTGGTGGAGTCGGGCGTGACTGCGGTGGGTGACGGGACACACACCGACCTCGCGGCCGTCGTCGCGTCTGTCGATTAGCCTGCAGGTATGGCCCAATCCTCACTTCAACGTCTTCTCGATGCCGGTGTGCAGTTCGGCGAGATGTCGCGAAAACAAGCCGAGACCGTCGTTCGTCAACTCGTGAAGGCCGGCGAGGCCCCACGGCGAGACACCGAGAAGCTCGTCGGTGAGCTGGTGGAGCGCGGCAAGGAGACGTCCGAACGCTTGAGCGAGATCATCCAACGTGAGGTGTCCAAGCAGGTGAGTTGGATGTCCGAGCGCTTCGACACGCTCGAAGATCGCTTCGAGGATCTCGCCGAGAACCTCGCTGACCGCGTCGGGGACTCAAAAGACGACGAACCAGCTCCGGCGAAGAAGGCCGCCCCGAAGAAGAAGCCGGCAGCCAAGAAGAAGGCGGCGGCGAAGAAAGCTGCGCCGAAGAAGAAGGCAGCAGCCAAGAAGAAGGCGCCAGCAAAGAAAAAGGCCGCCCCGAAGAAAAAGGCTGCGGCGAAGAAGAAGACAGCAGCCAAAAAGAAGGCGGTCGGCTCGTCAGGCGTGCGCAAGGTCGCGACCAAGCGCTCCGCACGCTGACCGCACAACGCCCATGGCCGCACGACGGCGGCTCGATGCCGAACTCCTGCGTCGCGAACTCGTCCCCAGCAGGGCCGTTGCGCAACAACTGATCGATGCGGACCGTGTGTTCGTGAACGGCGCTGTCGCGACCAAGTCGGCTCGGCAGGTGTCGCCTGGTGACGCCATCGTGGTCGACGGTCCACCTGCGCGGTTCGTCGGCCGTGGCGCGGAGAAGCTGGAGCACGCGCTCGACGAGTTCGGCATCGACGTCAAAGGCCTGCGCATGCTCGACGCTGGAGCGTCGACCGGCGGATTCACCGATTCGTTGCTTCAGCGTGGTGCTCGAGAAGTCATCGCCGTCGACGTCGGTCATGGTCAGCTTCACGAGCGACTTCGGGCCGACGCACGCGTGGTCAACCTGGAGCGCCACAACATTCGCGACATCGATGCCGAACAGATTGGTGGGCTCGTGGAGGGTGTGGTCGGCGATCTCTCCTTCATCTCCCTCCGGCTGGTGATCGCTCCCGTGGTGGCGGTGTGCCAGCCTGGGGGTTTCATGGTCCTGCTCGTCAAGCCCCAGTTCGAGGCCGGTCGGGCCGAAGTCAGTCGCGGGAAGGGCGTCGTCACCGACACGGCGATCCACGACCGAGTGCGCGCAGAGATCGACCAGGCGCTCACCGACACCGGCTGTGTGGTCAATGGTTGGGCGACCTCGCCAATCACCGGTGCCGACGGCAACGTCGAGTTTCTCGTTCACGCCACGACGCCGATCGAGGCTCGCTCGTGACCGTTCAGCGAGTCGCACTGGTCGCACACCACGAGCGCCCGGAGACGCCCGCCTACGCTGCTGAAGCCGCAGCCTGGTGCGAGCAGCACGGTGCCGAGTTCTGGATGCCGTCGACGGACGCCGCTCGCCTCGACATCACGCGTGCCGCAAGTGATCGACCGCTGCACGAGGCGGACGTGGTCATGAGCCTCGGCGGCGACGGCACGATGTTGCGCAGCGTCGAACTGCTCGACGGCCATCCCGTTCCGCTGATCGGGGTGAATCTCGGCTCGCTCGGCTACCTCACCGAAGTCGAGCCCGACGGTTTGACCGGTGCGCTCGATCGCTTTGCACTCGGATCCGAGGCAGGGGAGTGGCACATCGACGAACGGATGCTGCTCGACGTTGCCGTGAACGGCTCACTCGTCGGGAGAGCACTCAACGAGGCTGTCGTCGAGAAGAACCAATCGGGTCACACGGTTCGTCTGCTTGCGCGGATCGATGGGGACGCGTTCACCCACTACGAGGCGGACGGCCTGATCGTCTCCACGCCGACCGGCTCGACGGCCTACTCGCTGTCGGCACGCGGGCCGATCGTGTCGCCACAGCACCGTGCCATCCTGCTCACGCCGGTCTCGCCGCACATGTTGTTCGACCGCTCGCTCGTGCTGAGCCCCGACGAAGTGGTCGAGATCGAAGTGGCCGGGCATCGACGTGCTGACGTCGCCGTCGACGGTCAACCGACAGCGGTGTTGGAGCCGGGTGACGTCGTTGCCTGTAGCCCGTCGGTCGCTACCGCCCGATTCGTTCGGTTCGGCGCCTACAGGTACCACCAGATCCTGAAGTCGAAGTTCGGTCTCGCCGACCGCTGAGCATCCTCCACATCACACCCGAATCGAACGGGTGTACGATTTTGAAGTACCCCCGTGGTTGAATGTGAAGGATGCTCAGCGAACTTCATATTGAGAACCTCGGGGTGATCGAAGAACTCGACTTGGTCCTCGGGAGCGGGCTCACCGCGCTGACCGGTGAAACGGGCGCCGGCAAGACCATGTTGGTCGAAGCGATCGAGCTGCTCGTCGGCGGGCGAGCCGACTCGTCGATCGTCCGGCACGGGGCTGGCGAGGCTCGCGTCGAGGGCCGATTCGTCGGTTCGGATGGCGCTGAGCGGATCCTCGCTCGTGTGGTGCCAGCCAATGGGCGTTCCCGAGCGTACGTGGACGGCCGACTCGCAACGGTCGCATCGCTCTCGGAGATCGCTGGCGGCATGGTGGATCTTCACGGTCAGCACGCGCACCAGTCGTTGCTCTCCGTAGCCACGCAACGCGACGCGCTCGACCGATTCGGTCAGGTCGACCTCGAACCGTTGCGCAGCGCACGCGCTCGATTGACCGAGATCGATGCAGCCCTTGCGGCGCTCGGCGGCGACGAGCGGCTGCGCGCACGCGAGATCGACCTGCTGCGGTTCCAGGTCGACGAACTCGATGCAGCGGGTGTGGACGACCCGACAGAGGATCACACGCTCGATGCCGAAGAGTCGGTCTTGGCCGATGCAGCAGCCCACCGCGAAGCCGGAGGGGCCGCCAGCGAAGCGCTCGCAGGCGAGGATGGGGCACGCGAGGCAGTCGGTGCTGCGCTCGCAGCATTGGACAGTCGGCGGCCATTCGAGGAGATCGCGAGCCGGCTCCACGAGGTACT
>CALIOL010000297.1 GCA_938044705.1 uncultured Ilumatobacter sp.
CACGAGTCTTCGTTTCGGGCCAGCGGCCTTGGCTGCGGAGGCAGCGTCGCGCCCGATGAAGTCGCCCTTGTCCAACTTGACCATCCAGCCCATGTTGGCCTCGAACGGGTCATAGATCGGCCGGTACTCGGTCGCCCACGAGCCCCACGCCTTGTCGAGCCGCATCGAGTCGAGTGCGCGGCCTCCGAACATACGAATCCCGTGATCGGCTCCCTCGGCCATGAGGGCGTCGAACAGCTGCGGCTGGAAGCTCGCGGCGCACCACACCTCGTAGCCGAGGTCGCCGGTGAAGGTCACCCGCCCCACCAACGCCGGAACACCACCGACGTAGGACTCGCGAACGTCGAGGAAGCCGAACGCATCGTTCGAGACATCGAAGTCGCACAGGCGCTCGAGTACGGCACGTGCGCTCGGGCCGGCGACCGACAGCCCGGTCAGCTCGTTGCCGCAGACCCGCACGTGCACGTCGGCCACCTCGCGCAGCTCCTGGCGGAACCAGCGCTCGTGATATTGCTGCGCCGCTCCCGAACCGAACACGTAGAAGCGCTCGACACCGAGCCCGTCCTCGAGCGCGCCCACAGTGAAGTCTCCGATGAGCTTGCCCTGACGGTTGAGCATCGGCGACAAGGCGAGGCGTCCCGGCGCCGGGATGACGTTGGTCAGCAACCGATCGAGCCAGGCGCGTGCGCCCGTGCCGGTCACTTCGTACTTCGCGTAGCCGGTGGTCTCGAACATGCCGACCCCGTTGCGCACGGCGGCGACTTCGTCGGCCACCACGTCGAATGCGTTCGACCGGCGGAACGTGACGTCTTCCTCCGGTGCCAGCCCGGGTTGTTGGAACCACAGCGCGTGTTCCAGGCCATACGACGCTCCCCAGACCGCGTTCAGGTCCGTGAGGCGGCCGTGAATGGGCGAGACCATGTGATCGCGACCTTCGGGGAGCTCCTCGTTCGGGAACGTGATGCGGAAACGGCGCCCGTAGTTCTCGCGGACCTTGGAGTTGGTGTAGCGCGGTGTGGCCCAGTCCCCGTAGCGAGCGTTGTCCATTCCCCACACGTCGAACCCGGGGTCGCCGTCGGTCATCCAGTTCGCCATGCTGAGCCCGACTCCGCCGCCCTGGCTCAACCCCGCCATCACGCCACATGCGAGCCAATGACCTGGCTGACCCTTCACCGGGCCGATCAGCGGGTTGCCGTCGGGAGCGAACATGAACGGACCGTTGATCGTGTCCTTGATCCCGACCTCGTTGAAGATCGGGAAGTGTTCGAACCCGACGTGGAGGTTGTCGCCGATCCGTTCCAGGTCGGGAGTCAGGAGTTGTGCCCCGAAGTTCCAATCCGTCTCGTGCGGGGCCCAGGGCACGCCGTTGCGTTCGTAGGTGCCGAGCAGCAGCGAGTTGCCTTCCTCGCGCATGTAGATCTCGCCTCCCAGGTCCATCACATGAAAGCCGGGCAGCGACGACTGTTCACGCCATTCCGCCAACTCCGGTACCTCTTCGGTGATGAGGTACATGTGCTCCATCGCCAGGATCGGAATCTCGAGCCCGGTCATCCGGCCGATCTCGCGCGCCCACAGACCACCGGCATTGACGAAGTGCTCGCAGTTGATGACTCCGAGGTCTTCGACCACGCCGCGCTCGTGTCCGCGGGTGTCATGGACGTGGAGGTCCCATGTGCCGTCGGCAGCTCGAGTGATGTCGTGCACCCACGTGAACTTGTTGATCTCTGCGCCGCGCTGTTTCGCGCACTCGGCGTAGGCATGCGTGACGCCCGAGGGGTCGACGTGTCCTTCGTGATGGTCGTACATCGCACCCACGAAGTACTGCGGGTCGAGGAACGGCACCATGGCGTGCGCCTCGGCGGGCGAGATGAGTTCGGTCTCCATGTCCAGGTATTGGCCGCGGGCGTGCGCCATGCGCAAGAAGTCCATCCGCTCCGGTGAGTCGGCGAGCACGAGCCCGCCGGTCAGATGGATTCCACAGTCTCGGCCGGACTCGGCTTCGATCTTCTTGTACAGGTCGACGGTGTAGCGCTGCAGGGCCGCAACGTTGGGATCACCGTTGAGCGTGTGCATACCTCCAGCGGAGTGCCACGTCGACCCGTGTGTCAGCTCGCGACGCTCGACCATCATCACGTCGGTCCAGCCAGCGAGCGTCAGGTGATACAGCACGGACGCGCCGACGACTCCTCCACCGATCACCACGACCTGTGCCTGTGTCTTCATCTTCTCTCCTCGTTGAACGTCGAGAAGCGCCCAGGGCTGCTCGACGTCTGGTCAGAAATCGGTTGCGACGCCGCCTTCACTCACCCGTCGATCGACGAAGTCGCGGAGCTCCGCTTCGATGGCGTCATCGATCGGCGGGGCCTCGTAGTTGGCGAGGATGTCACGGGCGACACCATTCGCTCGCGAGCGTGCGTCGGGTTGACCCGCCTCGGTCCAGGTCTCCCAGTTCCGCCAGTCGCTGATCATCGGGCCGTAGAACTCGGTTTCGTATCGCGACTGCGTGTGAGCTTCGCCGAAGAAATGGCCTGCGGGCCCGACACCGGCGATCGCGTCGACGGCGAGTGCATCTTCGCTGATGTCCATCGGCTCGAGGAACTTCGACACCATGTGCAAGAGGTCTGCGTCGATGACCATCTTGTCGTAGCTCGCGTGGAGGCCGCCTTCCATCCAGCCAGCTCCGTGCATCACGAAGTTGGCGCCGCCCATGATCGCGCCCCACAGAGCCCACACGGTTTCGTAGCCGGCCTGGGCATCTACGGCGTTCGACGCGCTGACCGCCGACGAGCGATACGGCACGCCATAGCGCCGAGCCAGTTGCCCGCCGACCAGAGCGGCCTTCGCATACTCGGGTGTTCCGAAGGCGGGAGCGCCCGATCGCATGTCGACGTTCGACGTGAAGCCTCCGTAGAGCACCGGGGCCCCGGGTCGCACGACCTGAGTGAACGCAATCCCGCCAAGCGCTTCGGCGTTCTGCTGGACGAGGGCGCCCGCGAGCGTGATCGGGGCCATCGCACCGGCAAGGGTGAACGGGGTGATGACGATCATCTGGTTCCGAGACGACATCTGGATGATGCCTTCGAGCATCGGGTGGTCGTAACGCAACGGCGAGGACGCGTTGATGATCGACGAGATGCTCGGCTCTCGATCGAAGGTCTCATGATCCACGCCCCGCGAGATGCGCGCCATCTCGATGCCATCGAGGTTGCGTTGCTTGCCCAGCGAGTAGACGTGGAACGACTTGTCGGTCAGCGTGTGAGCGTCATAGGCCGCATGAAGGTGGCGGACCGATGCGTGCACGTCGACCGGCTCGACCGGGAAGCCCGCGAACGTGTGCACCGAGTTGAGCATCTGACCGAGCCGGAAGAAGTTCTGGCAGCCGGCCCGATCCCCGGTTCGGCGCTCGCCGTCGAGATCGACGTAGTTGGGCGCGCTTGCGACCGATGCGTAGGTGATCCAGTCGCCGCCGATCCGCACATTCCGTTCGGGCGAGCGTCCATGGAGCGTGAACTCCGACGGCGCGCGCCCGACCATCTCGAGGACCATGTCCGGGTCGAACCGGACCCGGTGACCTTCCACCTTGGCGCCCGCTTCGGCGAGCATTCGGCGCGCGTCGTCGTGCAGGAAGTCGATCCCCGTCTCCGACAACACGCGCAGCGACGCGTCGTGGATCGCCTCGAGTTCTTCTTCGGTCACCAACGGAGTGACCGGCAAGCGGCGCTGCGGCTGCGCGAACGGTGGCTGGTCGCCGATCACACTTCGAGTGCGTTTCGGCCCCCGCCGACGTCGCTCGCCCACGAACACGAAGGTACTGCGAGGGTTCTTTCTGATACAGCGGGTCGACATGACAAACATTGATGCCCCCTTGTCAGGGCGACACGCGAGACTCGTCCACGATGACGACGGATCGAACGCAACCGCTGACCACCGTCCGCCTGGTGATGGAACCGCTGCGCGTCGATCACGCCGACGAGATGGTCGACGTGTTGGCCGACCCCGCGCTGTATGAGCACACCGGTGGCACGCCGCCGGCCGCACCGGAATTGCAGGAGCGGTATCGACGTCAGGTCGAAGGATCCGGCAGCGAGGACGAGCTGTGGTTCAACTGGGTCGCCAGGCGCCTCGAGGACGGCGTGGCCGTCGGGTTCGTTCAAGCAACCGTGGAGGGCTCCGTTGCCGATGTTGCCTGGCTGATCGGCACCGCCCACCAGCGGCAGGGGTTCGCAACCGAAGCGGCACGAGCGATGCTCCAGCGGCTGGCTTCGACTGGAACCACGAGCTTCACTGCCCACATCGCTCCCGGCCACACCAGCTCGCAGCGGGTCGCCCAGGCACTCGGGTTCGAACGAACAGAGGTGGTCGACGACGACGGCGAATACGTCTGGGCGAAGGGCTCGGCCACCTCCGTCTCGCGCTGAGACAACGTCAGTCGTCACCGATTGGGGTCACAACCGTCACAAAGTCGCACTACGTTGGATTCATGACCGCCGTGCTCGATCTCGGGATCGATCTCGACGTGTGGCCGTGGGTGTGGCTGGGCGTCGCCGTCGTGTTCGCGCTCGTCGAGTTGACCGCCCTTGCGGGTTCGTTCGTGCTGTTGCCGTTCGCCGTCTCGGCCTTCGCGGCGTCACTCGCTGGTTTCTACGACGCCGCGGTCGAACTCCAGTGGGCGATCTTCATCCTCGGAGGTGCTGCACTGTGGGCCCTCTTCTGGAAGTACGCCAAGCGGTTCATCGACGACACTGCGTTGCCCGCCGGGGTCGGTGCTGACCGGTTGGTCGGCATGACCGCAATCGTGACCAATGCTGTCGACCCCGACGACATCGATCGGCGAGGTCGAGTGAAGATCGTCGGCGAAGACTGGGGAGCGATCACCGAAGGCGGGCGTGTGTTGCCGGCGGGCTCCAAGGTCGTGATCCGCTCGATGAACGGCACGCGAGTCGTGGTCGAACCAGTCGGGTTCCCGAAAGCGAACGCTCCGACTGAGCCCCCGATCGCACCACCAAATCAGCCAGAGACCGGACCCACACCGTGACCGGGCACCTCGTCCCAAGGAGCATCTCATGAACCCCCTTGCCATCGTCGTCGGCGTCATCGCACTCATCGGCATCGCGGTACTCATCGCCGCCGTGAAGATCGTGCGTCCGTACCAGCGCGGTCTGGTCGAACGCCTCGGCAAGTACAAGACCACCGAGGAACCCGGCCTGCGACTGATCATCCCGTTCATCGAAACCATGCAACTCATCGACATGCGCGAGCAGGTCGTCGACGTTCCCCCGCAGGAAGTGATCACGGCGGACAACGTCGTGGTGTCCGTCGACGCCGTCGTGTACTACGAAGCAACGGATCCGCAGCGCCTCGTTTACAACGTGGCGGACTTCTTCACCGCCATCACGAAGCTTGCGCAGACGAACCTGCGAAACCTGATCGGCGACATGGAACTCGACAAGGCGCTCACATCACGCGACACGATCAACACACAGCTCCGCGAAGTGCTGGACGATGCAACCGACAAGTGGGGCGTGCGCGTCGTGCGCGTCGAGATCCAACGCATCGATCCTCCGCCGGACATCGTGTCCGCGATGCACGCTCAGATGCGTGCAGAGCGCGATCGTCGAGCCACGGTCACGGAAGCCAAGGGCTACCAGGAAGCGGCGATCGCTCGTGCGGACGGCGAACAGCAGGCCGCCGTGCTCTCGGCTCAAGGCCGCAAGGAGGCCGCGGTGCTCGACGCGCAGGGCGATGCCGAAGCAATCGAGCTGCGCGCTGGTGCGAACAAGCTGCGCCTCACGCTGCTCGGCGAAGGCGAAGGTGCCGCTGCGAAGGCGCGCCTCACCGGCATCAAGGAAGCCGAGACCAACCAGCACGTACTCACCGTCGAGTACCTGTCGGCGCTCGAACGCATCGGCGATGGGCGGGCCACGAAGCTCGTCATCCCGGCGGAGTTCTCCGGCCTCCTCGGCACGGTTGCGGCCATCACGGAGTCGATCCGACCCGACGACCCCGAGGACGAGGTTCGCCCGAAGGACGGTTTGCCGATTCCTGACGACAACGACCGCGTCGAGCTTCCAGAACCCAACCGGGACGATCACCGGGACCGCTGACCATGCGGTACGCCGACGCACCACCCGCCGGGTGGTACCCGGATCCTGAGAGCCGGACGAGCCTGCGATGGTGGGACGGCTTCGACTGGAGCGACATTCGACGCGCTCCCCCGAGCAACGCCGAGCTGCTCGCGGCCGAAGACCTCGAGCAGTTCCGCGACGAGGACGAACTCGTTGCGGCCGGTCGACAGGTTGCGACCCAGGCTGCTGCTGGGATGTCACGTCAGGAGTCGACGCAGATCGTCGAAGAGGTGCGCATGGCAGCGCGCCAAGAGATCGACCGAGCTGCTCAGGAGTTCAGCGATCGGGCGACGACCGCGGCGCGTCGGATTACGCCGTTGATCTCGGAGTACACGAACAAGCTGACGAAGTGGTTCCGTCGCGCACTCGCGATCGCATTCGTGTTGCTGGCGGCGTATTTCATCTTCCAGGTCATCGCCCAGCAGGCGTTCTTCGACTGGCTCGGCGACCGTATCGACAACGTCACCGACGAGACCGGCCTCAACCCCGAGGCAGCAGCCGAGACCTCCTGAGCAGATGACCCGTCCGTGTTGAATACTCGCTCGGCGGTCCCCGCACTGCTCGCTGTGGCAGCGTTGCTCACCGTGACCGCGTGCGCCAGCAGTGCTGCGAGCAGCGACGCATCCTCCCCCGAACTCCCGGCATTCACCGTGCCTGCGGAGCCTCGTGACCCGGCGGCCATCGCCGAGGAACTGGCCGCCGCACAGGCCCTCTGGCAAGCGAAAGGGCTCACTGACTACTCATACACGGTGACCGCCCGTTGCGTCGCGTGCCTCGTCGACGGAAGCTCCAGCGTGGTCGACGTCGAGGGCGGAATCGTGAGGCGCGAGCAAAGCTCGAGCCCGCTCTACGGAGACTTGCCCGGAGCCTTCGACTCGATCGACGAAGTATTGCGCTTCATCGAAAGTGCGCTCGAACTGAGCCTGGTCGCCGACGCAGCGTTCGACCCGGAAACGGGATTCCCGACGTTCTTCATCTTCACAACGGAGTTCGCCGATCAGCAGGCGAGCTTCGAGATCGCGCCGACGGGCTTCTACTACACGTTGCGCTGACGATCCGACGGCCGCATCTCAGTTGCTCGTGCTCAGCCGGTAGGCGAAGTCGTGTTTGCCGGTCGGGATCTCGTACTGCGGGAGGACGTCGGGGCCGCAGCTGGCGGTGCCGACGCCGCGATGAGCGACGTCGACTTTGACGATCAGCGTCCGCCGCGGGGACAGATCGGTTTCGTGGGCGGCGGCGTACAGGTCGGCGTCGGTGTGGCGCGTCGCCGAGATGTGCAGCGCGATCGGGGTGAGCGTGTCGATCCGGACCGTCTCGCCGGTCGTCGAGTTGATGCACTCGAACCATCGGCAGTCGGTTCGGAGCCCGAACTCCTGGGGGACGAGATACGGCTGGGGGTCGACGCCGGACTCCCAGACGCCGAGCATCGACCCGCGTTTGCGATCCGGGTAGTTCTCGCC
>CALIOL010000298.1 GCA_938044705.1 uncultured Ilumatobacter sp.
TCGGCGAGCACCGATGCGATGTCCGCACCTCCGACGTTCGAGACGAACGAGCAGCGGATCCGTTCGTGCCGGAAGGCCCTCAGCGACTCGTACGCCATGGCGGGGCCGAGATCGGATCCACCGATGCCGATGTTGACGACGTGGGTGATCGAATCATCGGAACGGACGCGGTCAGCGAAGGTGCCCATCGCATCGAGTACTTCGTGAACGGCGGGGACCACATCGTGACCATCGACCTCGAACGACGAACCAGCTGGCATGCGGAGCGCGACGTGCCCAACCGCTCGGTCCTCGGTGACGTTGATGCGTTCCCCAGCAAACATCGCATCGCGTCGTTGCTCGATGCCCGCTGACTCCGCCAGGGCGAGCAGCGCGTCCAGCGTGGGATCGTCGAGCGAGGCCTTCGACCAGTCGATGCGGAGGTCACCCGCCTGCGTGACGTAGCGCTCGGCCCGCTGCGGGTCCGATTCGAAGAGCTCGCGCAGGTGTGCGGGACGCGGGAGCGACGGCAGTGATTCCAAAGTGATGTCAGTCATCGTCTCCGGAACGTAGCGCTGCTGTGCGCCGGCGTCGACCGCCAAGCGATACTCGGACCGGTCCAGGACGGACGCGGCTGCTGCGTCGAGGAACACGATCGTGTTGTTCGGGTCGATCCCCGCCACGGGAAGATCCGCGTCGTACCACGCCTCACCTCGCAGGTTGCTTTCCTCCACCCATTGGGCGATCACGGGCGCTTTCGCGGCCCCGGTGGCCAGCACGACGCGCCAACGTGCACCGTTGACGACCGAGCGGCCGAGCGTCATCCGAGCTCTGCCGTGATACTCGCCGACGTTGAGCACGCGCTCAGACGACGAGAGCGCGCGCTCTGCATCCGCGTGTGGCACCGGCAGCCACGAAGCGGTGTGACCATCGGGACCGATTCCGAGGTGGACCACGTCGAACCGCTCGGGGAGTTCTGCGGCGTACGCGGCGGCGCCATCGTCCAGGTCCCGGTCCGTCACCGGCATCGGGTTCAGCGAAGCCGGCAGGACCACGAGCTGGTTCGCGTTCCGGTCGTCATCGCCGTCCGGCGCGACACGCTCATCGACCTGCCAGACGCCGACTGCTTCCCAGGCTGAATCCACGAGTCCGCTGTGCTCGCCGGCAACGACGAGCGCGTCGAACAACCTCGGCGCCGTGCTGCCTCCGCTCACCGCAAACGACGCTGCGCCTCGCTCCTCGACCGCGGCGGACAGGCGTTCGGCGACGAAACGCGCACACGCTGCGGCCGGATCGTCAGATACTTCGATGATCATGACCTGAACGTAGCGGCACCCGCTCCGTAGGCTCGGCCACGTGACCTGCGATCGAGGCGCCGCGACGCCAGCGGATTCGATCGCCGAATCGAGGGCTCTCCAGAGCGGTGTGCGAGTCGGGCTCGCTGCGTATGCGATCTGGGGATTCCTCACGATCTACTGGAAGCAACTCGACCGATTCGAAGCCCTCGAATTGATCGGTTGGAGAATGGTCTCCGCGAGCATCGTGATGGCGGGCGTCGTCACCATCCGCCGGACCTGGCCGAAGTTGATCGCTGCTTTCCGGAGCCGTTCGACGCTGCTGCGTCTCATGGGCGCTGCGTTGCTGTTGGCCGGAAACTGGGGCAGCTACCTGTGGGCAGTCGTCAACGACCGAGTGATCGAGACCGCGCTCGGATACTTCATCGCACCACTCGCAACGATGGCAATCGGAGTCATCGTGCTGAGAGAGACGCCGACGCGGCCACAGCGGGTCGCCTTCGGTCTGGCATCGATCGCCGTCGCCATCCTGACGATTTCGAACGGGCAACCGCCGTGGGCCGCGATCGCCCTGGCCGCCACGTGGAGCCTCTACGGTCTCACCAAGCGGGGAATCGCGCTCGACGCTGTCGACAGCCTCGCCGGCGAGACCTTCGTTCTGGTGGTCCCCGCCGCGCTCCTCTTGCTCGTCGTCAGCGGTGGCGCGCAGAGCGCTGTCTCCATCGCGGATCGGGGCGATTGGCTCTTCATCGCAGGGACCGGCGCCGTGACTGCGATCCCGCTGGCGCTGTTCGCATCGGCCGCGAAGACCATCCCCTTCACCCTGCTCGGTCCGCTCAACCTGATCGTGCCCGTGATCAACTTCGGACTCGGCTGGTTGCTCTACGACGAGCCGATGCCGCTCGACCGTGTCGTCGGCTTTGCATTCGTCTGGGCAGCGCTGGTGTGCGTGATCATCGATCGCTTCCGCTCAGCCCGGCATCCACGACGACGACGCGATCCCAGCGAGGTGCGAGCGACGGGATCAACAGCGAGCTGACGCCAGATCGCTAGTGTTTGCGACATGCGCAAGATTCTCCTCGCAACACCCGTGCTCGCCTTGGCTGTCGCTGCGTGCTCGCAGACTGCGAACTTCCAGAGCCAGACCGAAGACTTCATCGAGAGCGACGAGGTCGCGGCCGAGGTCGGCGGCGCCGTGTCCGATGCAGTCTGTGAGGAACCAGAGAGCACTGATGTGGGCACCACCTACGAGTGCACCGCCACGGTCGAGGGCCTCGGCGAGACCAACTTCGTCGCAACGATCGTCGCCGAAGACGCGTTCGAAGTCTCCATTCTTCCCTGATTCCTCCCCTGGTCGCACCGGGTGAGGTGCCGCGCGGGGAGTTTTCCCCCTTCGCCACCGGCACGATGAATGACATGATCTTCGTGTGAAACGAATCGCAGCCCTCACCGCCTTTTCGACCGTCGCGTTTGCCGCATGCGGAACGAGCGCCACTGTTCAGGAGCAGGCCGGTGACGCTGTTGCGGCGTACGTCAACGACGACAACGACCTCGCTGACGCCGACTTCGACACCGCGTGTCTTCGGCGGGCGGCGTTGGGACTCACGGACGACATCGCACAGGACATCGTCGACCGTGACGGACGCGTCGACCTCGACGTCGACGACGACGATCGCGACGACGTCTACGACTTCTACAACTGCGCAGACGATCGTGACCTGGCTCGCCTGATCGAGCGCGAATCGGGTTCCGTCGACGCCGACTGCCTCGAGGCTGCATTCCAGGCCGACGGTCCGGGAGACTTCCTGTCCGATGCCGACGGCGACCGGCCGGGACGTCTCGGTGACTTCGACCAGGTCGTTTCCTGCGCAGCGACGTCCGATCAGACCGACGTTGCGGAGACCACGGTGCCTGAGACGGTGCCAGAGACCACGGCGCCGCCGACCACCGTTCCACCGACCACTGTGCCGCCGACGACGGCACCGCCCACGACCACGACGACCACCACGACGACGTTGCCACCGGTGACGACTCCGCCCGCTATGGAAGAGACGCCACGGCCGATGTCCGACCCGAGCAGCGGGGCACAGGGCTTTGCTGACGACGCCGAGATCTTCCTGAAC
>CALIOL010000299.1 GCA_938044705.1 uncultured Ilumatobacter sp.
AGCGACGAATGGCCTGAGCGCTTGAGCGGGCGAAGCGGTTACCTCGTTCCGAAGCCCGTGCAGCGAGCGGTCACCGCAGTGTCGTTCGGGAGCCAGAAGTGGGCGCATTGGCAACCGCCCGACGGCGGACAGGTCCTGCGCGTGTCGTTGGGCCGGGACGGCGCCCCAGTGCTGCACCATGACGACGACACGCTCGTCGAACAGGCACTCGATGACCTCACCAGACACCTCGGTACCAGGTTCTCACCGACCGATGTGCGCGTCAGCCGATGGCCAGGTGCCTTTGCCCAGTACCGGCCCCACCACGGCGACTGGGTGCGCGCTGTGCGCGACGCACTCCCTTCAGGAGTCGCCGTCGCAGGTTCGAGCTACGACGGAATCGGCATTCCTGCCTGTGTTCGCAGCGGGAGAACAATTGCTGAACTGCTGGTCGACTCGGCGAGCGCTCTGCCACACTGATCTGATGGACTTTCCTCCGCCGACGAACGGGCCGATGCCCGATCCCGTCGCGGACGCTCCTCGCCCCGAGCCATCCGGCCCAGGACGCTCTCGAATGCTGATGGTCGGCCTCCCGGCGTTGCTCGCAGTCGCTGCGCTCGGAGCCGTTCCCTTCCTCCTGGGCTCGGGGGATGACGCAGTTCGCACCGGCGAAGTGGTCACGACCTCGACCTCGAGCACCACAACCACCACGATCGCTGAGCAGGTATTCACTGCAGCCGGCGTCACCGTCGAAAGCACGGCAGCGCCGACCACCTCGACCGCGACAACGACAACCACAACGACCCAGGCACCGACGACAACGCTGGCGCCGACGACGACGATCACGACCGAGACGCTGCCTGAGCAGCCCGACGCGCCCATCGCTCCCCCGGCTGATCCACGCGGTGCGGAAGACCAGATCCAACTCGGTGGAATCTCGATCCCGAAACTTGGCGTCGATGCCCCGCTCCTCGAAGGAATCCGCCTCACCACCCTGGACAACGGGCCCGGACACTGGCCCGGCACCGCGATGCCGGGCGAAATCGGCAACGTCGTGGTCGCCGCGCATCGCACCAGCCATGGCGGGCCGTTCCGAAACATCGATCAACTCGTTGCCGGCGACGTGGTCGTGTTCACCACCGATGCAGGCGAAGTCGAGTACACGGTCACCGGCACCCAGATCGTCAACCCTGATGCCATCTGGATCGTCGACCCGACCGACACGCCGACCGCCACGCTGTTCGCATGTCACCCGCCAGGGTCCGTTGCGCAACGGATCGTCGTCAATCTCGAACTCTCGTCCTGATCGCCCACTGGTCCTTCGGATCGGCGAGACCCCGGTAGAACTGTCGCCGTGACGAGCGCCGAGGACAGCGATTCGGCGACCTCGGTGTCGCTCCGCGACCGACTCTCGCGGCCGGCGCTGGCCCTCGGCGCCGGTGCGCTCGTCGCGCTGTCGTTGCCACCTTGGGGCTTTTGGCCGCTGGCGTTCATCGGCATCGCGTTGTTCGACCTCACTCTCACCGGCGTCTCGTCGCGAGCAGGGAGGGCTCGACTCGGCTGGATGTTCGGCGCCGGCTGGATGTACCTCGGCATGGGTTGGATGATTCAACTGACCGGGCCCGGCTACGTGGCGGCAGCAGCGATTTTCGCGGGCTTCCACGCAGCTGCGGCGGCGATCGGAAGCACCACGGCCGCGGGGGGTCGGTGGAGCGTGTTGATGCGACCGGTCGCACACACCGCCGTCGAGGCGTTGCGGTTCTCCTTCCCGTTCGGCGGTGTCCCACTGGCGACGCTCGGCATCAGTCAGGTGGGCGGGCCGCTGAGCGATGTCGTGCGAGTCGGGGGTGTCGTCTTGCTCACCTGGGTGACGTTCCAGCTCGGATTCGCGATCCTCCCGGCGATCCGCGTCGCCAGCCGGAAGGTCGATGATGCCGCCGAGTCGGTCGACCTCGAGCACCGAGCGGACAACCGGGCGGTCACGATTGCGTTGAGTCTGGCGATCGCAGCGGTCGCCTCGTCAGCCGTTGCACCGAGTGGCACCGAGACGGGAGAAACGTTGCGTATCGCTGCGGTGCAGGGTGGCGGCGAGCAGGGCACGAGCGCGCTCGACGTCCCATCGATCGTGGTCACCGAGCGCCACCTGGAAGCGACCCGCACGATCGAGCCCGATCCCGACCTCGATCTGGTCTTCTGGCCGGAGAACACGATCGATGTCGACGACTTCGCGACCTCTGAACTCGTCACACTGATCGTCGCCGAGGCGGTGCGTCTCGACGTGCCGATCGCGGTCGGGCTCACCGAGGACGTACGCATCGACGGCACCCGGCGGTTCACCAACGCCCACGTGATCGTCACACCAGAAGGCGAACTGTTCAGCAGATACGACAAGGTCCGGCGCGTTCCCTTCGGTGAGTACGTGCCACTCCGCTCCGTGATCGAGAGGATCAGCTCCGCCGTCGATCGAGTCGGTGACGCCGTACCCGGCGAGACCCCTGCCGTGCTCGAGCTGCCCGATGGCACACAACTCGCAACGGTCATCTCGTGGGAAGTGTTCTTCGGCGGCCGAGCGCGCGAAGGTGTGGCGCTCGGAAGTGAGGTCGTCGTCAACCCGACGAATGGCGCGAGCTACACCGGAACGATCGTGCAGACCCAACAGATCGCGTCGAGCAGGCTTCGAGCGATCGAGACCGGCCGCTGGGTCGTTCAAGCAGCACCGACCGGCTTCAGCGCATTCGTTTCACCGGACGGCGAGGTCTTGGACCGCACGACCCAGCGCGAACAGCGCGTCATCACCCGCGATGTCCCGCTGCGTACGGGTTCGACCTGGTACGTCTCGCTCGGCGACCGACCGTTCATCGTTGCGCTGGTCATTGCGCTGATCGGGTTGGCGTTGCTCGACTTCAGGTCTCGACGATCAACGTCACCGGACCGTCGTTGACCAAGTCGACCTCCATGTCGGTACGGAAGCGGCCGGTCTCGACGCGCGCACCCGTCGCTCGGAGCTGCTCCGCAACTCGCTCGACCAGCGGCTCTGCATGTTCGGGCCGCGCGGCAGCAACCCAGCTCGGGCGCCGACCTTTGGACGTGTCGCCGTACAACGTGAACTGGCTGACCACCAGGAAGCCAGCGCCGACATCGGCAGCGGCAAGGTTCATCACCCCATCGCCATCGGCGAAGATCCGCAGCCCTGCGAGTTTCGCCGCCAGCTTGTCGGCGTCTGCATCACCGTCCTCGTGTGTGACGCCGACCAGCACGCATGCGCCACCGTCGATCCGGCCGACCGTCTCGTAGTCGGCCTGGTCATCGGCCCTGCTTCGAACTTCGGCCCGGGTCACTCGCTGCACCACTGCTCGCATCCCGACATCGTCGCATCTGGATGAGGTGGTCGTCGGTACGTACAGTTCACGCGATGAGCGACGACGTCGTATTGATCGCAACAGACGACCGACGCGAGGTCCGGATGGTCGTGTCGGCGGCGCTCGGTGGGCGACTTCGCCAGATCGACGTGTCCGGCGTGGGGCTCCTCGCGGAACCGATCACGGGTGATGCTCATTCGACGGGGTGGGGGTCGTTTCCCATGGCGCCGTGGGCAGGCCGGATCAGAAACGGCCGATTCACGTTCCAGGGACGCGACATCGCACTTGCGGTGAACCACCAGGACGGCGACGGCACGGGCGGCGGCACCTTGGATCCGCCCCGACCGGGGAGCCACGGAGCGCTCCGAGGGGAGGATCGCGATCGACACGCGATCCATGGCACCACCTTCAATCGTCCGTGGACGGTGAACGAGGTCAGCAACACGGTGGTCGAGATGTCGTGCGATCTCACCGGTGCGCTCGACTGGCCGTTCGCGGGTATCGCTCGGCAGTCGATCTCACTCGCTCCGGACGGTGCAGACTTCACCATGAGCGTCGAGTCCGTCGATGACTCCGTCTTTCCCGCATCGATCGGGTGGCACCCCTGGTTCGCCAAGCCCGATCGTCTCGAATTCGAGCCCGTGGCGATGTACGAACAGGACCGCGCCGGGCTGCCGACCGGGCGGCTCATCGAGGTGCCGGACGGGCCGTGGGACGACTGCTTCGTGAACCATCAGCCAATCCGCTTGCACTACGACCGGGAGGTCGTGTCGACCGTCACCGTGACGTCGCCGGTGGACCACTGGGTCGTCTACGACCAGCCCGCTCACGCCACGTGCATCGAACCTCAGACCGGCCCGCCCGACGCGCCGACCGTGCGACCGAAACTCGTCGCACCGGGGTACCCCCTCCGAATTACGATGCACATCGGTTGGGGCTGAGCCCCGACCGGGCACGTCGGCTGGGACAAGCTCCGAGGAATCGGTCGAAAAAGGATACGAAAACCGCGAGAACGCCCCCTCCTCACTCCTCTGGACAGGTGAGGAGGTGGCCACATGACCCATGACGACGAACACGAGCGACGCCGCACTGGTCGCCGGCCACCTGGCCGGAGATCCCAGCGCGCTCGCAGGAATGTACGACCGTTACGCAGACTCGTTGCACGACACGGCGGCAGCCATGTTGAACGACCGCAGCGAAGCAGCCGACGTCTTGCACGACGTGATCCTCATCGCCGCCGAGCGTCTGGGCCAACTGCGCGACCCCGACCGCCTGAAGCCGTGGCTGTTTGCGATCTTGCGCAACGAGGTCTACCGCCGAACCAAGAAGCGGCGCCGGACGATCGCGACCGACTTCTCTGGCTCCGACGAAGGGTACGACATGGCTGACGAGCGCGAGCTCGACCCCGCTGTCGACGTGTCCGACGAGGCCGAGAGCGAAGACCTTGCGGAGTTGGTTCGCAACGCTGCACGCGGTCTCGACGACCGAGACCAACTCGTCCTCGAGCTCTCCGTCCGCCAAGGTCTTGCCGGGCAGGACCTCGCCGACGCGCTCGGTGTGAGCGCCAATCAGAGCTACACGCTGGTGCACCGCATGCGTGAGCGCGTCGAGCGCAGCTTGACGGCGTACGTGGTGGCCAAGGCCGGCCGAAAGGACTGCGACGACCTCGATCGACTGCTCGCGAAGTGGGATGGGGAGTTCACCGTCCTCATTCGCAAGCGCGTCGCTCGCCACGTCGACGCATGCGAAGTCTGCGATACGCGACGCAGCAAAGTCGCCCCGCTCGCGATGTTCGCAGCCGCACCGGTGTACGCCGCTCCGAGCGAACTTCGCGATCGCGTGCTGCAGGCGGCGTGGGCCAAAGGACCTCCGCCATCGACGCCCTACACGTTCACCGCAACGGACGGTTTCCCCAAGATCGTCAAGGCGGCCCGACGTGTTGCAGCGTGGGTCGCGCCGACGGCTGCTGCGTCGCTCATTCTCGTTTCCGCAGGGCTCGGCATCGCGCTCGTGAATCGCAGCGGCGACTCGGTCATCAGCGACGAAGCGTTCGTCTCCGTGACCACCGAGGCCCCCGTTGCCACCGTCCTGGCCGAGGAGCCCCCTTCGACCGAAGCGATAGAGAGCGGTCCGACCAACGACGCAGTCGACCAGGCCATTTCGGTCGAAACCACCGATCCAGAGCCGGTCCCCACCGAACCTTCCCCGACGATCGACGACCCCGAGCCTGCGCTCGACACCGACGAGCCGAAGTCCGACCCAGCAGCGCCGCCAGAGCCAGAAGCGGAGCCAGAGCAAGAACCGTCGGACCCTTCCCCGGGCCCGTCGGAGACCCCGCCTCCTGCTGCACCACCCGCTGCTCCCCCACCCGCCGACCCGCCCGAGACCCCGGCACCGGAGACGCCAGCTCCCCCACCGGACCCGCCCGTGGACCCGGGCCCGACCGAGCCGCAGACGCCAGGTCAGCTCAGTGCGAACAGCGGCTCGATCTCACTTGGCTCGGGGTCGGGTTCGGGCTCGATCACGTTGACCAACGTGGGCGACTTGCCGGTGATCTTCAGTGTGAGCGGTGATCCGGGCCCGTTCTCGATCTCGCCGGTCTCGGGCACGCTTCAAGGTGGCCAGACCACCTCCTTCACCGCGTCGATCGACCGCAGCGGCCTGGGCGAAGGCTCGGTGCGTGCCAACGTCGTCATCGCGGGCAACGACGCGTCGATCTTCTCGATCGACCTCAGCGCGGAGGTCGATCGCGCACCGGTGCTCTCCGGGGCGTCGACGTCTTCATTCTGTTCGTCGACATTCGCCGGAATCTCGGGCTCCGTCGTCGTCACCGACGAGTCGAGCGTGACGGTCTCCTTCATCGCCTCCGGGCCGAACGGGCAATCGGTCAGCAGCGCGATGTCTCAAGACGGCGGCACCTGGTTCGGTGCCGTCGACTTTCCGTTCGCCGGCCCCAACTTCGATGACCCGTCACTCGTGAACGGTACGTGGTCGTGGAACATGACCGCGACCGACTCACGAGGCAACACGGGGAGTACGAGCGGCTCGACCACGGTCGCCTGCTGATCATCGCCGAGTGTGGGGATCGTCACTTACCGATCGGTAACCGCCCAGCGGTAGCCTTGCGGACCATGGCGTCAAACGGGAATGTGTTGGATCCGGACGCCCCGTTGAAGCTCGCGTACCTGACCTACCGCGGCAAACCGCACGTCGGCGGCCAAGGCGTGTACACCCGTCACCTCACGAAAGCCTTGGTGGATCTCGGCCACACGGTGGAAGTCTTCGGCGGTCAGCCGTATCCCGTGTTGGACGACCGCATCGAGATGCACAAGCTGCCGAGCCTGGATACGTTCAACGACCACTTCCCTGGTCGCCTGCCCGGGTACTGGGAGATCAACGATCGCTACGACCTGATGGAGATGGCCGAGTTCCTCTCCGGCACGTTCCCCGAACCTCGTGCGTTCTCAGCGCGGGCGGCCAACGCCCTCAAGGCGCGCACCAAGGACTTCGATCTGGTCCACGACAACCAATGCCTCGGCACCGGCATCCTCAAGATCGAAGAGAAGATCCCCACGATCGTCACGCTGCACCATCCCATCACCAAGGACCGTGAGCTCGAGATGGCTGCGGCGAAGAACGCGTATCGGCGCTGGTCGATCGGTCGGTGGTACTCGTTCGTCAAGATGCAGGGCAAGGTCGCGTCGAAGATGCCACGAATCGTCGTGGTGAGTCAGAACTCGATCGACGACATCCACAAGGACATGGGCGTCAGCCGAGACCGCATGCGCCTCGTGCCAGTCGGAGTCGACCCCGACCTCTTCAAACCCGTCCCCGGTGTCGAGCGCCGCCCGGGCCGACTGATCACCACAGCCTCCGCCGATGTTGCGTTGAAGGGCCTCAGCTACCTCCTCGAAGCCATGGCCAAGCTGCGCACCGAACGCGATGTCACGTTGACGATCATCGGCAAGCCCAAGCCCGGCAAGTCGATGCGCCTCATCAAGGAGCTCGGTCTCGAGCCGCACATCGAATTCGTGTCCGGCGTACCCGACGAACGCATCGTCGAGCTGTACTCCGAAGCCGAACTCGCCGTCGTCCCCAGCCTCTATGAAGGTTTCAGCCTCCCGGCGATCGAAGCGATGTGTTCGGGAACGCCGCTGGTCTCCACCGACGGCGGAGCGTTGCCGGAGGTGACGGGAACCGACGGCGAGACCACACTTCGTTGCCCGGCTGGCGACAGCGACGCACTCGCAGCTGCCATCGCCCGCGGCTTGAACGACGCCGACCTTCGAGCCCGGATCGGCGAAGCGGGCCGGCAGCGTGTGCTCGAGCGCTGGACCTGGAAACGCTGCGCAGAGCTCACCGTCGATCAATACCGCGAGGTCCTCGCGATGCCTGCGAACGTCGCCAAGTTGAAGCGCAACGGGCGCATCTGAACGAATCGGAATCCGAACCACATGTTGACCATCCGTTTCGATCGCCTTGGACTCCAGCCGGGCGATCGCATCCTCGACGTCGGTGCCGGTTTCGGCCGTCACGTGTTCGAATGTGCACGCCAAGGCGCTGACGTCGTCGCACTGGACTACGCCGAGGACGAAGTCGTGGAAACACGTGCCACCCTCGGCGCAATGGTCGATGCGGGCGAGATCGACATCGAACGATTCAAGGGCGTGCTGCGCGGCGACGCCACGAAGCTTCCGTTCGCCGACGCGAGTTTCGACAAGGTGATCACGTCCGAAGTGCTCGAGCACATCCAGGACGACGTGGCCGCCATCTCCGAGATGATCCGCGTTCTGAAGCCCGGAGGAATGTTCGCCGCCACCGTGCCTGCATGGGGTCCAGAGAAGATCAACTGGATGCTGAGCGATGAGTACCACGCACCCAAGTCGGTGGGAGGACACGTCCGGATCTACTCCAAGACCGAGCTGGCGGCAAAGCTGCGCACCGCCGGCCTCGAGTTGCAGGGCACGCACCGGGCCCATGCACTCCACTCGCCGTACTGGTGGCTGAAGTGCGCCGTCGGCCCCCGCAACGACGACCACCCGATGGTGGCCAAGTACCGCAAGTTCCTCGAGTGGGACATCATCGAGCAACCGGCGTCGACCCGCATCGCCGACAAGGTGCTGTCGCCCGCGCTCGGCAAGAGCATCGTGTTCTACGGACACAAGAGCCCATGAGCCTGGTTCCCGAACTCGACGGTGTGATGTCGGCTGACGAACTCCGCCTGACCGCCGAACACCTGGCCTCCCTGCAACTCGATGATGGGATGATCCCGTGGTTCTCCGGTGGTCACTGCGACCCGTGGAACCACGTCGAGTCGGCGATGGCACTCGACGTGGCAGGCCTCCACAAGGAAGCCGAGCTCGCCTACGAGTGGCTCAGCGACGTTCAGCGCCCCGACGGCAGTTGGCACGCGTACTACGCGTACGACGGTTCGATCGAGGACTCGAAGCTCGACACGAACGTGTGTGCCTACGTCGCAACGGGGGTCTGGCATCACTGGCGGAGCACGTGGGACCGAGGTTTCGCCGACAACATGTGGCCGACGGTCGAGCGGGCACTCGAATTCGTCCTCTCGCTGCGCCGGGACGATGGGCTGGCGCTGTGGGCGATCGAGCCTGACGAACGTCCTTGGGACTATGCACTCATGACCGGGACGTCCAGCATCCAGCACGCGCTGCGGTGCGGTGCGCAGCTCGCTGATGCGCTCAACGATCCCAAACCTCACTGGCGACGAGCCGCCGACGAGATGATCGTCGCGGTGCGGACCCGTCCTGAAGCGTTCGAACCCAAACTGCGATGGGCGATGGACTGGTACTACCCGGTGCTCACCGGCGCGATGACGGGCGACGAGGCGAAAACCCGAATGGGCGATGGCTGGGACACGTTCGTCATGGAGGGCCTCGGAATCCGGTGCGTCAGCGACGAGCCGTGGGTGACCGCCTCAGAGACCGCTGAATGCGCCCTCGCATTCGCCGCGATGGGTGACTTGGACACGGCGACGGACCTCCTGAAGTGGACCCGGACGCACCGTCGGGATGACGGCTCCTATTGGACTGGCATCGTGTATCCCGAGCCCGGCGGCAAGCACGACGAGCCAGTGCTCTTTCCTGCCGATGAGTGCACGAGCTACACGGCAGCCGCGGTGATTCTGGCCGTGGACGCCATCACGCGGACCACTCAGGCCGCCAACCTCTTCGTCGACTGAACCGTCGCAACAGCGGTCAGCGGAACGCCGTCGCGGCGCGGAGCGACGTCCGTTGCCGGCCGTCGCTGTCGAAGTTCGATGGCGCGAGCCACCGGACGAACTCGTCTCGTAGCGAAGGCCACTCGCGATCGACGATCGAGAACCACGACGTGTCGCGGTTGCGGCCCTTGTAGACGACCGCTTGGCGGAACTCGCCTTCGTAGGAGAACCCCAGCCTCGCGGCTGCCGCTCGCGATCCTGCGTTCAGCGAATCGCACTTCCACTCGTATCTGCGGTACCCGGTCTCGAATGCCCGCTGCATCATCAGGAACATCGCTTCGGTGGCCGCCGCGGTCCGTTGCAATCGAGGGGCGAAGTGAATACTCCCGACCTCGACCGAGCCGGCGTGTGGCGCAATCCGCAGGTAGGCAGCGATGCCGCATGGCCCGTTCGAGTCGCTGATGACGAAGTACAGCGGGTCACTGCTGCCCTCGAGTTTCTTGAGCCAGGATGTGAACGCTTGCTCGGAGTCGAACGGCCCCGTGAAGAGGTACGTCCACCCTCGTGCGTCGGGTGCAGCGTCGTACGCATCGAACAGCGCTGCAGCGTCGCGGTCGGGATCGAGCGGCTCCACGGAACACCATTGTCCGACCATCGCGACGTGCGATGGGGCAGCCAGAGGGAGCTCGACATCGACGGGAAAACCGATCGGCTGACCGAACTCGTTGGTCCTCGCAGCCGACCCCTGCGGACGCTGTTGAGGTTGCTCAATCGGTCCATCAGCCATCAAAGGAGACCCTACGCGGTGCGCCTAAAGTCGTGGTCATGGGTTCGAAGTTGGTCACCGCGGTCTGCTCGGTCTGGGGGTGGTTTCTGCTCACGACGTCCGTCCTGTTGTTCACACCGCTCGTCGCGCTCGTCCGTCTCGTGACCTGGCCGTTCGACCGCGGCGCCTACGCGGCGGGCTATCTGTTCCGGAAGGTCGTGATTGCACCGAGCGCCTTGAATCCGCTGTGGACGTTTCGCACGTCAGGAGAGCTTCCCGAGGACATGCGCCGGCCATACGTCGTCGTGGCGAACCACGAGAGCTTCGTCGACATGTTGCTGATCTCACACCTCCCGACGGAGATGAAGTGGCTATCGAAGAGCGAGATCATGAGGATCCCATTCCTGGGTTGGATGATGCATCTCGTTCGCGACATCCAGCTCGTCCGAGGGGACCGAAACTCTGGGCCCAAGGCACTTGAAGAATGTCGGGGTCGCCTGGATGACAAGGTGTCGGTGATGATCTTCCCCGAGGGCAGCCGTTCCAAGACCGGCGATCTCAACAAATTCAAGCCGGGGGCGTTTCGACTCGCGATCGACAACGGACACCCCATCCTTCCCCTCGCTGTGCACGGCACCCGGGAGTGTCTGAAGGCCAACGACTGGCGGATGGGGCGAGCAACCGCCGAAGTCCGCGTCCTCGCACCGATCGAGACATCGTCGCTGTCGCGCGACGATCTCCCCGAACTCCGAGATCGGGTCCGTACGTTGATCAGCGAGACGCGCGACGAGCTTCGGTCCGAGCACGGGTACACCGCTCCGCATTCAGAGTCGGACTGACCGCTGCAAGTTCCCGTTCGCCTCCTCCAGGCAGCACGGTCGTCGGTCAGCGCCGCTGTCCTGGCGACCATTGCGTCGAGCACTGCGGTCTTCACGGCGACGCCGTTCCTGTTGACTCCGCTCGCCGACGAATTCGACACGACCGTCGGCGCAGTCGGGTGGATCTCGACAGCTCAGCTGGCTGGATTCGTCCTCGCATCGTGGACTGCCGGGCGCTACCTCAAGCCGGTCCGATGGATGTTCGTCATGCTCGGCACGATCGGCATGGTGGCGAACCTGGCCTCCGCGGCCGCCCCGACACTCGGACTCCTCGCGGTGTCACGCTTCGGCAGCGGGCTCTCACTCGGGCTCGCTGCCTGGTTCGCGTGGCAGGACGCGTTCGGAGACTCGGAAAAGACGCGCGACGTGGCGGTGGTCGGCCCGCTGATCGGCGTGGTACTCCCGCCTCTGATCACCCTGTTCGTCGCTCACATCGGATACCAGTGGCTGTTCGTCGCGATGGCGGTCGTGTCGGCCTCACCGCTTGCGTTCGTGGGTCAGGTTCCGCGAGTTGATCGCCTTCGACCGCACCGGACACGACACGCCGCGACTCGTGGAGCCCAAGCGATGTTGGTCGCGCTCACCCTCGTCACCCTCAGTGGATCGTCGGTGTTCGTCTTCGCGGCTGCAATCGGGACGAACTACAACGATCTGTCGCCCGTGGTCGTGTCACTGTGCTTCAGCGCGAACGCGCTCGTGGCGATCCCTGCCGCGAAATGGCGCGGGCGAAGAGGGCCTGCAGGCCTCTGGTTCGCATTGATCGCCGTGCTCGCAGTCATCCTGCCGAGCGTGCACATCCCGGTGATCTTCGCTGCGACGCTGATCATCTGGGGCATGTTCTTCTTCATGGGCATTCCTGCCGCATTCGCGCTCCTCGCATCTCGTTCCCAGTTCCCGCAGGAGCGAGCGGGCGACGCCCAAGCGATGATGGCACTCGGTCGAGTGGCCGGACCGCTGATCGGTGGCATCTTCATCGCAGCCGATCAGACCACGGAAATGGGTCTTGCTGCCGGTGCGATCATGTTGAGCGCCTGCATGTTGATGCTCTACGTGGATCGGGACCGCTTCGCCCATTCGTAAGCGGCCGGGGCAGCGACCCGGCACTTCAATGACGGCGCAACACGCGAAGGCTGCCGGTGGCCGACACCTCGCTGAACCGCCCCGACTCGAGAGCCGGGAGGTAGATCTGTTCGTAGGGCGGGCGTCCGCCATCGGCCGGGTCCGGGAAGACATCGTGAATCGCCAGGGTCCCCCCGGAGGCGACGTGTGGAGTCCATCCCTCGAAATCGAGCCGAGCTGGTTCTTCGCCGTGTCCACCGTCGACGAACAGGAAGGACAGCGGTGTCGTCCACGTCGCTGCGGCCTGCGGGGAGCGACCGACGAGCGCGATGACCGAGGACTCCAGGTCTGCCTCGTGCATCGTCCGGCGAAAGAACGGCAACGTGTCCATCATCCCTGTCCTCGGATCGACGACCTCAGGGTCGTGGTGTTCCCATCCCGCCTGATTCTCTTCGGACCCGCGGTGGTGGTCGACAGCGAACAGCGTTCGACCCGAGCGTTCAGCAGCGTCTCCCAGCCAGACGGTCGACCGGCCGCAATACGAGCCGACTTCGAGCATCGGAGCCTCGTGAACCGACGCTGCCGCGGCGAGCGCAGCATTCCACAGCGCCTCGCCTTCGTCTGCGGGCATGAAGCCCTTGGTGGACAGCGCGAGTTCGCGCCGAGCCGTTGACATCCTCACGCCGGTCATCACCCCACGCTACGAGGAGCATCACCCACCGAGTGGTCTCCGGTTCAGCTGCTCCAGGTGTCCCAGTGAATGATGGTGTCAGGGTCCGGGCGCATTGCTGGCTTGAAGTCGGTCCCGACCGTGTACGCAAGCGGACTGAGGCACGCCTGCTGAACCTGATCGAACGGGATCCCGACCACATCCGCGATCTCCTGTTCCATCATCAGACCGACGGTGGTCCATGCGGTTCCGAGACCGCGCGCCCGCGCTGCGAGCATGAAGCTCCACATCGCTGGCAGCACATTGCCCATCGTGGACGCTGCGACCATCGCTGGCTGGCCGTCGAGTCGACCCGAACTCGTGCAGGCGATCACGAGTGCCGGCGCCTGCCCCATCGTGGCAGCGAGATGCTCGGCCGAATTCGTCACCCGATCCTGCTGGGCTTGCTCCGCCTCGCCGTCCTTCTTGATCGAACCTGCGTACACCCCGTCCATGGTGCGATAGATGTCGAAGCACTTGCCGTAGATCTCTCCGATCGCGGCACGCTTGGCTTCGTCCTGGACGATCACGAACTGCATGGTCATGCTGTTCGACCCCGACGGCGACTGCATCGCGATCCGCACACACTCGCGGATGTCAGCGTCATCGACCGGTCGGCTGTAGTCGAGTCGCTTGCGCACCGCACGCGTCGTGGTCAAGAGTTCGTCGTTGGAGAGGTCGAGCAAGCCCATGGCCGAACTGTAGGTCGCGGTGTCACGTCGGTCACCACCGCAGCAACGAACCCCAACACGGCGCCGATCCATGGCAACATGACGCCTTCATGACTGTTGCGAACATCCCCTCCGCTGCACAGAACCAGCAGGCCCTCGATGACCTCGTCACCCTGCTCGATCTCGAAGTGATCGAGGTCAACATCTTCCGGGGCGCCTCCACTGACGAGGATCGCGTTCGCGTGTTCGGTGGACAGGTCGCTGGCCAGGCTCTGATCGCCGCCAGCCGGACCGTCGACGAGCCGGGCCGCCACGTGCACTCACTGCATGCGTACTTTCTCCGGCCCGGTGACCCGAAGCAGCCGATTCTGTACGAAGTCGACCGGATCCGCGACGGTCGCAGTTTCTCGACCCGCCGAGTCGTTGCGATTCAGCACGGCAAGGCGATCTTCAATCTGCAGGCGAGTTTCCACGACGAAGAACCGAGTGGCCCCGACCATCACATCACCATCGATGCCGGACTCACTCCCCCTGATGAACTCCCCGACTTCCACACGCGCATGGCGCCATACAAGGAGCGCATCGGCGACTGGTACCACCGACCGCGTCCCATCGATCTTCGCTACGTCGACGGCGACCCGATGAATCGGGAAGGAGGGTCCAACGACAGCCAGCACGTTTGGCTCCGAGCAAACGGGGCACTTCACGCTGATCCCGTCCTGAATGCCTGCATTCTCACCTACGCCAGCGACATGACGCTGCTCGACACGACGCTCCTGCCGTTCGGGCTCGCCTTCGATCATCCCGGCCTGCAGATGGCGAGCCTCGACCACGCGATGTGGTTCCATCGGCCGTTTCGCGTCGACGAGTGGCTGATGTACCAGCAGCGAGCGATCTCGACCGGCGGAGCGCGTGGCCTGGCCGGCGGTGCGATCTTCACGTCGGATGGCGCACTCGCGGTCAGTGTCGTGCAGGAGGGTCTCGCGAGGTTCACACAGTGAACGCCGTCCAGCGCTCCTTCTTCGCGCTCGCGGTGGTCTCGGCCGTGGCGGCGTCGTGTACCGGGAGCGGCGACAGCTCGGTCGAGGAAACCGGCGTCACGCTCGGCACCGTGCCGACTGCGGAGGAACCGGCTGCATCGACCGACGACGAGGTCGCCGAGACCGAGATCGAGACGCCTGCGTCGACAGAACCAGCTGAGAGAGAGCCGGCTGCGAGCGACGTCGCGACGACCACCATTCTCACCCCGTCGCCGGAGGCTGACCTTCCCACAGATGTCACTCCGACGGATCAGGCGCCGGTGACCACCACGCCCGGCCCGCTCCCCACCCCGGCCGTCCAGCTCATCGAGGTGGCGTCGTTCACCGAGCCGGTCGAGGCAGCCAACGCACCAGGCGACCCACGCCTGTTCGTCGTGGAGAACGGTGGCACGGTCGTCGCGGCCGACGAGGAGTCGAGCGAGACCGTGTTCGACGTGTCGACGGTGGATGCGACGACCTTCACTGACGATGGCAACGAGCAGGGCCTGCTCGGTTTGGCATTCCACCCGCAACTCGATCTGGCGTACGTGAACTTCACCGACGACGCCGGGAACACGGTCGTCGCCGAGTTCGCTCACGATCCGGTGACGTTCGAGTTCGATCCGGCGTCGTTCCGCGAAGTGCTGACCGTTGCCCAGCCGTTCGCGAACCACAACGGCGGCGAGCTCGCGTTCGGACCCGACGAGATGCTGTACATCGGCACGGGCGACGGCGGTTCGGCCGACGACCCGAACCGCGCCTCACTCGACCTGTCGTCGCGCCTCGGCAAGATCCT
This sequence comes from uncultured Ilumatobacter sp., assembly GCA_938044705.1. Classification (GTDB taxonomy): domain Bacteria; phylum Actinomycetota; class Acidimicrobiia; order Acidimicrobiales; family Ilumatobacteraceae; genus Ilumatobacter_A. The sequence goes on from CALIOL010000299.1 coordinate 15,421, forward strand.
TCGTATCGACCCGGTGGCCGCTGGGGCCGAACCGTTCACGATTCCCGAAGACAACCCGTTCGTGGGGGTCGAAGACGTTGATCCCACCATCTGGTCGCTCGGTCTTCGCAACCCCTGGCGCTTCACGTTCGACTCGCTCACCGGCGATCTCTGGATCGGCGATGTCGGCCAGAACCGCCTGGAGGAGATCAACCTTGCGCTGGCGACAGATGGCCTCGACGCCGGAAAGGGCCTCAGCTTCGGTTGGAGCGCATTCGAAGCCGAAGAGCGGTTCAACGACGACCAGTCTCCGGACGACCATGTTCTGCCGGTCGTCTCCTATGTCCACGAGGACGGCAACTGTTCGGTGAGCGGTGGCGTCGTCGCACGCAACTCGTCGTACCGAGACCTCAACGGCTTCTACGTGTACGGCGACTTCTGCTCCGGCCGGATGTGGGCACTGGACACCACGTCGGTGACGTCGACCCCCGACGGCCCGCTCGGCGAGCCGACGATCGTGGAGATCGGGACCGTCCCGGCGCTGTCGGCCGTGGTCGAAGGACCGTTCGGCGACATCTATGCCCTCAGCTTGTCCGGAACGGTGTTCCGCCTCGCTCCAGCGTGATCAGCCAACGCGTTCGAACTCGATCCGACGCTCGGTCACGTCGACGTTCACCAGCTTGACCTGAATGTCGTCGCCAGGGTCGACGCGCCGCGCAACCGCTCGAGCGACCACGGCAGGGTCGCAGATCTGCAGACGCGCCCCTCGGTCGTCTTCATCGGTGACCACAGCCTCGAACACGTCGCCCACTCGACCTTGGAGCAGGATCGCCTCGGCCAGATCGATCGCCGCCCGGTCGCAACGGTTGGCGAGGCTGTCACCGCTGCGCATCGCTTTCGGGAGCTCGACGAATGCGGTCTCGATCTCGTCGGGCACGTCACGCCCGTTTGCGATCGCGAGCGTTGCTTCAATGACGTAGCGATCGGCGAGGCGACGCAGCGGCGCTGTCGCATGGACGTACGTCGCTGCAAGCGCTGCGTGCCACGGCTTGCCGTCCTTGACGCCACCGTCTTTCGGTCCTCCGTCGCGCTCGAACTCTTGGAACGGGGTGTAGGAAGCACCTCCGGCGGCACGCCGGATCGCGAGCTGAAAGGCGGATGTGCGGGCGTCGCCTCTGGGGAGCGATTTCTCGAAGCCCTTGAGCGACACGTCTTTGGCCCACTCCAAACCGAACGCTCGAGCCGTGTGACGAAGCCGTCCGATTCTGCGATCATCGACGGGCGGCATCGTGCGGAAGAGCCCGGTTCGCGCTTCCCAGAGTGCGTCGGCGATCGCCATGTTGGTGGCAAGCGACATCGCAGCGTTCTGGCCCTCGGCCTCGTTGCGGGGGCGGAACTGCAGGTCGAAACCGCCACCCTCGGTTCGCACGACTTCCTGCTCGGGCCACTGGATTCGATCGGCACCGCGTGCGGACTCGGCGATCTCGATTCGTCGCGACAGTTCCGGAAACGCGTCAGGGAGGTCAGCCGGAGTGACCGTCGAATAGGCGAGCTTGGCACGGTTGCGGATCATCGCTCGCTCAGCGCCGTCGAGGCGAACGCCGCCATCGGAAGCGACCCGTACCGTGAAGACGATGGCCGGCTTCGGGCCACCTGGGAGCAGGCTTCCCGCATCTTCGGCAATCCGCTCAGGGTGCAGCCCCGCACGTCCGTCCGGGAGGTAGATCGTGCTCCCCCGTTTCCAGGCTTCCCGGTCGATCGGGTCGCCGTGACGGACGAACCATCCCACGTCGGCAATCGCGTAGTGGAGCATGACATCCGCACCGGACATCGACACGGCAAAGGCCTGGTCGAGGTCCGTGGAGGACGCCGGGTCGAGCGTCAGGAACGGGATGTCGGTGCGGTCGACGTGCTGCCAGCGCTGTGGAGCGCTGCCGGGCTGTACGACATCGAACGGTCGCTCGGCGGCTGCCTCCGCTGCGGCGTGCACCTCTTCGGGGTGATCGCCGGGGACATCGAAGTCGGCTCGCAGCTGTGCGAAACCGTCTCGGAAGTCCTCCGCCAGCTCGTCGGGCAACAACATCCGTCCAGTTCGCGCCATCCGAGCAGCCTACGTCCCCACCCCGGCGACAAAAGGTGGGCCGACCCACAGAGGCCAGCTACGGCTACAGGATCACGGACGCGCGCCCATGAACATGCCCTTGAGCGCTTCGTAGTGCTCGATGACATGCCCGGCGCCGAGCACCACCGCTTCGAGCGGCACGTTCGACATCCGAACCGGAACCTCGGTCTCACGTTCGATCCGTTCGGCGAGCCCACGAAGCAGGCCGCCGCCGCCGACGAGGTACATGCCACGCACCAGGAAGTCCTGCGACAGCTCTGGTGGCGCCTTCGACAGACAACGCACGACAGACGCGACGATCGAGGAGATGACGTCCTCGATCGCGAAGCGAACTTCTTCGGGCGTGAGCACGACGGTCTTGGGGAGCCCCGTCATGAGGTCGCGACCGCGGACCTCCGCTTGGTTCTCGTCCTGGGTGGGATCAGCAGAGCCAATGGCGACCTTGATCTCTTCGGCGGTTCGTTCGCCGATCGCGATGCCATGCTCGCGTCGCACGTGATTCTGGATCGCTGCATCGATGTCGAACGACCCGACTCGCACAGCTTCCAACGACACGATGCCGCCGAGCGAAATGACCGCGGTCTCCGACGTGCCGCCGCCGATGTCGATCACCATGTTGCCGACCGGCTCGTCGATCGGCAGATCAGCTCCGATCGCTGCTGCCATGGGCTGCTCGATCAGGTTCGCATCGGCAGCACCCGCTCGCCGTGCTGCGTCGGTGACCGCGCGCCGCTCGACCTCAGTGATGGCGGACGGAACACAGATGACGACCTTTGGCCGGGTGAACCGAGAGACGCCCACGCGCTGCAGGAGCAAGCGGATCATTCGCTCGGTGATCTCGAAGTCGGTGATCGCTCCGCCGCGCAGAGGGCGCACCGCCACGATGTAGCCGGGCGTTCGCCCGATCATCTGCCACGCTTCGCGGCCCGTGGCGAGCACCTCGCCGGTCTGGCGGTTGAGCGCGATGACCGACGGCTCGTTCAAAACGATGCCGCGGCCCTTCATGTAGACGAGCGTGTTCGCCGTCCCGAGGTCGATTGCGAGGTCACGAGCCATGGAGGCCGCCCATCATGTCGGCGCTGGGGCCGAACCGGGCGCGGGGTGCGATGTGGCTCGACTCAGGATTCATCCGGCCCATTGTCGCCGGAATCCTCGGCCGCGTCGCGGACCTGATCGATTGTCGGCTTACGGGCCTCGGGCGAGAGGGCGTCGATCTGACGACGGAACGAATCGACCGGGTCCTGTTTCGGCCGAACGAGCATGGCCACGACGACCACGGCGACGACGATGACCACGCCGATGACGATGTACACGAGCATCTACGGTCGGACCGTCCCACCCGTTGCGACGGTCCGCGGGTCGGTGAGATCGTGAGCTCCGGTGCCCCAGTCGGCACCGTCAGCCCACACTTCATGCTTCCAGATCGGCGCAGACGCCTTGAGTGCGTCGATTCCGTAGCGGGCAGCTTCGAACGCTTCAGGGCGGTGAGGTGCAGAAACAACGGTGATCACCGACGACTCCGTCAGCTCGAGGCGTCCGATGCGATGCAACATGACGACTCGACCTGTTTCGGGCCACCGCTCCCGAAGCTCGGCGGTGATCGATGCGAACACCGGCTCGACCTGCTCTTCGTACGCCTCGTAGGTCAGGTGCGCAACATCGTCGCGACCCTCTGCGTGATCGCGTACCGTTCCACTGAACAGGACGACGGCGCCGCACCCTGGCAACACGGACCAGTCATATGCGGCCCCGATCGGAAGCTTCTGGTCGGTCACGCCGAGCCAGTTGTCTCCGTCGTCGGGGGGTGTCACGGACGCCGATGTTAGCCATGCGCAGCCGACGGTCTTGCTCACGCAGGCGCATCGAGCGACGAAATTCGCAGTTCCGCAACGTCATCGTCGTGCGCCGGACACGTTACGCACACGCCGAGAGCGCAAGACGCGTCACCGCGTGGCAATGGCACCGCGCGAGGCCAACTGCGTTGTAGACCTCGCTACGCTCTCGCACTCGTGGGACCCGCACCGCTACCTCCGCACGAACGTGCTTGGCGACATCCGTCAGAGCTCGCCGCCGCGGCCGCTGCAGTCGAGGAACCAGCGAGCAACGGTCGCGCCCTCGTGATGGCGACCGGTGTCGCCGCAGCGATGCTCGCAGCGGTGATGGTGGTCGCGCTGACCCCGCCTCGCTCGAGTGCACCGACTGCTGTGAGCGCCACGACGCTGGCCCCGCTCACCGTTCAGCTTCGAAGCGCAGCTGTTCAGGACGCTGATCAGAACCCCACGGCCCGCGAAGGCGACCAGGTGCGACTCGGGAACAGCACGATGTCTCAGGACAACGCGCTGGCGTTGGTCGGCTCGCCGAACGCCGTGTCGGCAGCTCCACACGACCCCGCCACCCTCGCTGTCGGCACGGACCTTCCGAACACCAATGAACGTGTCTACGTCCTCACCCGATCGCACACATACGTCGTGCGTTGGTCGCAGATCAACCGCGTCGTCGCCCCAGAGGGGGCTGCGGTTGTCAACGTCGACGGTGAGCTCCTGGCGACCTTCGTTGACGGCGAACTACGAATCCTCGTCGACTGACGAGCTCCCTCAGCGACCTCGGCGCTGCCACCAGCGACGACCGAAGTACGCAGCGAGGCCGGTGCCGAGCGCCGACGCCACGACGGACGCTCCGAGCGTGAGTTCTTGGCGCCGCTTCGGCGACACCATCGTCCACCAGGGCGCCTCGGTCGCCTCGACATAGGCCTGCTCGTTGGTGATCGTTGGTTCCCAACCGAATGCGCGGAGCCGACCGTTCGAGATGATCCACGGGTCACGGGTGTAGGAAGCGAGACCCGGCGGAAGTGGTCCGCGCTGGAAGCGCCACCGCAGAGATGCCACGACCTCGGAGGCACGCTCGGGAAGCGGGAATCGCGGGCGTTCGCCGGACAGGGCTCGAACTCTTTCGCCGGGAACCCATCCGTCCGGAGCGACGTTGAACACGCCGTCGAGACGTCGGCGAACTGCGAGGACGATCGCTGACGCGAGGTCGTCGAGATGGAGGAACTGACTCGGCGGGTCCGCCTGTGCGACTCGACGCCCCAGACCCGACACCAACGCCGAGGCCAGCCGCGAGCTGTCTCCCTCGGCGAGGGAGATCGCCGGGCGCAACACGCTTGCCGTCCTCCCCGGACGGGCACGACGCCACTCGTCGACGAGTTCTTCAGCCGACGCCAACTGGCGGGCGAACACGAACTCGACGTCTGGGCGCAACACCGCGTCTTCGGTGAGCGGTTTCGGGTTGTTCGGCGCGGCGCCGTAGACGAGCGCCGACGACACGAACACGATCTGGCCAGCGCTGAACCGGTCCGCGGCTGCGAGCGACGACGTGATGAACTCACTCGCACTCTCACGCCGCTCCGCTCGCCGGTCGTAGTCACTCGTGCCGAGGTCGATGATCACGTCTGCCACGTCGGGCAACCGGGAGTTGTCTGCGTCTGAGGCAGACGAAGGATGCACGGTCTCGTCGAGCACGATCACGTCAATGGTCTCGTCGCCGACCCGCTGACGCTCCCCAGGCCCCGCATCGACGCCGGTCGGTTCACGCAGCATGCGAGCGACCCGAGCTCCGAGTGCACTGTTGGCGCCGGTCAGCACCGCGGTCGTCATCGGAAAGACGATACCTCTGTGGCACGGACTGCTCGTAACATCGAGACATGGCCGACGATGGTGGCGACGATCAGACCCCGAACCCGTTCGAGATGTTCGGGGGCATGCCGATGTTCGGAGACATCTCGAGGATGCTCGCTGGACAGGGCCCGCTCAACTGGGACGCGGCGCGTCAGTTCGCCATCATGTCAGCGACGGGAGGCTCGGGAATCCCAGGAGCCCCTGGCGCACCCGCGACTGCGTCCCCGAACATCGACCCGTCCGTCCGCATCAAGTACGCCGAGTTGGCGAACATCGCACGACTCCACGTTGCCGACGTGATGGGCGTCGACGTTCCCGAGGTCGAACCGTCCGTCGCGACACCCGAGCAGTGGGCCGCAGAGACCCTCGAGGCGTACAAGCCGCTCTTCACCGACATGGCGACCTCCCTCGGCCCACCCGACGCCGACGACAGCGCCGACTCCGACCCGATGATGCAGATGATGGCTGGCCTGTCGAAGATGATGGCGCCCGCCATGCTCGGCATGGCCGTCGGCTCGATGGTCGGCAACCTCGCCGCTCGAGCATTCGGCGTGTACGACCTTCCGATTCCACGGGCCACCCCGTCGCTGGTCCTCGTGCCTCCCACGATCGATGCCTTTGCCGAAGAGTGGGAGATCTCGCTGGATGAAATGCGTCTGTGGGTGCTCGCTCACGAACTCGCTGGGCTTGCACTCTTCTCGATCCCGCACGTCGCTGACCACCTTCGCGGGCTCGTGCAGCGTCATGTCGGAGCGTTCCAGCCCGATGCATCGGCAGCAACCGACAAGCTGACCTCGATGGACTTGGAGAGCAGCGACCCGATGGCAGCGATGCAGCGGGCGTTCGGTGATCCCGAGGTTCTCCTCGGTGCGGTCCGCTCGGACGAGCAACTCGCGATGGAGCCGACGCTCGACGCAGCGGTCGCGACCGCGATCGGTGTCATCGACTGGGTGGTCGACGCTGTGGCCGTCCGGATCATCGGCGGCAACGCGCTGCAGATCGCAGAAGCTGTCCGGCGCCGACGAGCCGAGTCTTCTCCCGACGACCTGTTCGTCGAGCGCTTGCTCGGTATCCGACTCGGCGCAGACCAGACCGCTCGCGGCAAGGCCTTCGTGCAGGGTGTCGTCGACCGTGCGGGCGAACGGGGCCTCGAGCCGCTATTCAACGATCCCGAGGCGGCTCCGACGCCGAACGAGATCGAGGCGCCGGGCCTCTGGTTGGCTCGCGTGTCGCCGGATCTCGACGCGTAGCCGACCGCTGATCCGAGGCTCGCTTGCCTCGGGCTGCTTTGCTGCGAGAGCCTTTGCTCCCCTTGGGACGGCGCGCACTCCCGCTGGGCCGTCGACGTCGCTGTTGCTTCGACTGCTTGGGTCGTCGTCGGGTCGGCCCACCCGGTCGCTGCTGACGAATCCGGACGTGAATCAGCGTGCCGAGTGCTCCGACGCCGACGATGGCCACGCCGATTGCTCCGGGGGCACGAAGCGCAACTGCGAGAAATGCAGCCACGGCCCAAGCGAGTTGGAACCGAGTCTCGAACAACGCGAACGCTCGACCCTGGTTGGCTTCGGGGGCGTCGCGTTGCACGATGCTCTCGAAGCCGAGGCGGCCGAGGGCCGCAACGAAGTTGACCACCGCGGTCAACGCGATTCCTGCGGCCGGTCCGCCGAGCACCGCGAGCCCCAGCCCCGCAACGGCGCTGATGATCAGGGCCGCCGCGAGCATGGTTTCTTCGCGCATCAGCCGTCGGACCCGAGGTGCGAGAACGTTGCCGGTCAACGTGCCGACGCCGGACGCCGCGATCGCCGCTCCGAACAACACCGCACCGTTGTCGAACGTTCGGAGCCAGAACGCGAGGTGGAAAAAGGTGAAGCCGACGTTCGCTCGCAGGACCGTCATCGCGATCGCGCCGAGCTGCAGCGACGGTGATTGGAGGTCTTCCGCCTCCTGCTGGCCGACCTTGGTTGCGGCGACGACTTCGGGAGCGAGCCGTCTCGCCGACGCGAACGCACACCCGAACAGGATCGCTGAGTAGGTCAACGCTGCACCTGAGCCGATCGTGGTGAGCAGCAGCGCTGCCGGCAGCACGGCGAGTCCACCCAGGACACCGGAGACGAGACCGAGCTTCGAGTTCGCTTCGACGAGTTCCGTCTCGTTGCGGACGGTCGAGGGCACCAACGACGACTTCGAGATCACGTAGGTCTTCTGCAGCACGAGCGAACCGAAGACGAGCGGGAACAGCGCGAGCCCGTCCAGGTAGCGAGCCATCAGGAGGAGCAGCACCACGCGAATCACTGCGACGATCTGGATGACCATCCGGCGACCGCCGGCCACTCGGTCGATCATCGGACCGATCAGCGGCGCCACGAACAGGAACGGTGCGAAGCTGATCGCGAGGAACAGCAACACTTGCGTTCGGGCAGCGTCCAGCTCCACGCTGAAGAAGAACGAGTCGGCAAGCGCGACGACCATCGCCGCATCGCCCCCCATCATCAACGCGTGGGTGATCGCAAGCCGCGTGAACTTCGACATGGGCGGCTTCGAGGCCGCTCGCGGAGATCGGTTCACCGATGTCATCCTACGACGACCCGACAGCGCCCGAGCGTTCCGGCAAACACAGCGACCTCCTCTCCCGCTCGCGACGTCGGGGCGCCTACAGTCGACGTCGTGACGCTGTCTGATCGCATCCTCATGGGGCCGGGGCCCTGCAACCCGTATCCCGAAGCTGTTCAGGCGCTCGGGCGCCCGATGCTCGGGCACCTCGACCCGGAGTTCATCGAGTTGCTCGATGAGACCAATCAGCGCCTTCGAGCGGTGTTTCAGACCTCGAACGCACTCACCTTCCCGGTTTCTGCAACCGGGTCAGCGGGTATGGAGGCCTCGATCGTGAATTTCGTCGGGCCGGGCGACACGGTCGTCGTTGCCGTCAACGGAGTGTTCGGTGGCCGGATGGTCGACGTGGTCGGGCGCACCGGAGCGACAGCGATCGCCGTTGACCACGATTGGGGGCAGCCTGTCGACATCGACCGCATGGTGGCGGCGCACGATGCCCCCGCGATGTACGCGATGGTCCACGCCGAGACCTCCACCGGCGTGGAAAGCGACGTGGCCGCGATGGGTGCAGCAAAGGGTGACGCCCTGTTGCTCGCCGACTGCGTCACGTCGCTCGGGGGTGTCGACCTGCGAATCGACGAGTGGGGCGTCGACGTTGCCTACTCCGGCACGCAGAAGTGCCTCGGGGTGTCTCCGGGGCTGGCGCCGCTCACGGTGTCCGACCGTGCGATCGAGCGGATCAAGCCGAAGCCGCAGTCGTGGTATCTGGA
>CALIOL010000300.1 GCA_938044705.1 uncultured Ilumatobacter sp.
CGATCCTCGATCAGCTCGCGCGACTGATGAGATCCGACCTCTTCGTCGGCACTGAACAGCAACTCGACGCCCGACGTGTCCTCCACGAGCGCAAGGCCGTGAAGCGCTTGGACGATCCCGCCGAGCATGTCGAACACTCCCGGTCCGGTCGCCACGCCATCGGTGACGTCGAACGGCCGCTCGGCAAGGGTTCCCATCGGGAACACCGTGTCGTGGTGCCCGAGGATTAGGACCTTCGGGTCGCCACCGCCCTGCCAGTGCACGTGAGGTCCTGCGGGACTCGCGACGAGCGCGCACTGACCGCCCAGATGACGTTCGATCATCGCTGCCAACGTCGACGCTGACAGTTCGAGCTGGTCCACGACCAGCGAGGGAGATTCGACGTTCACCAACTCAGCGAGGTCAGCGATCATCGCATCGAGGTCAAAATCGTCAGGTCCCAGCAGTTCGGCCACGAACTCAATCTACGCCCGACCCCAGACCGGACCCGACCCGACCCGACCCGATCGGTTTGAGGGAGACATTCCGCCCTGAGCGGGCCGTATGGCTCGCGCAAACCCGAGACGGCGATCTTTGAGGGCGACAACCAGTCCTGGTTGGGCACGATGTCTTCCTCAAACGAGGGCGAGGGGAGGGGCGGGGAGGACGAGGGGCGGGCGAGCGCTGCGGACAGGGCGGCGGCGGGACGGCCGGTGAGCGGGGCGGGCGATCAAGCTGCGAAGGTGGGGAGATGGGCACGATGAGATCGACAGCGGTAGCGGGAATAGTGACGGTCAGCCTCGTCGCGGCGGCGTGCACGAGCGGCAACGACGAAGTCGTCGGCCCCGACTCCACCGAGCCGGAAGCGACCACGACAGCGCCGGACGCTCCCGACGACACCACTCCGCCAGAAGACGACGCCGGTGAAGACGAGCCCGCGACCACCGACGCCGCGGTTGCCGAGACGAGCCTCGAGATCATCGAACCCGACTTCACCATCGACCCGGGCGTCGAGCAGCTGACGATCACCGATGCTGGTTCGTTGACGGGCCAACCGGTCGTGGCGGTCGATGCGGCACGCGACCTCGCGAACGACCCCCTGAGCAGCGAGGAGCTCGAAGTCGCCAGCGGCGTGGATCCCTACGGCTCGCTCGTGATTCGCGGACTCGACCCAGCCATCGACTACCGACTCGTCACTCCCGAGGGTGCGACCGAGGCGTTCGACGTGCTTGGTCGAGACGACCACCCCGACGCAGCGTTCTTCGCCGAGCAGCGGTTGGAGGTCAACCGGGACGCGAACACCGGATACGACTACATCGAGATGCGTGACGGCACGACGCTCGGCGCGTACATCGTGCTGCCGGGTCCGCTCGAGGACGGCCCGTACCCGACCGTCGTCGAATACTCGGGCTACTCCCCCAGCAACCCGAGTCAGGGAGTCGGCTTCCCCGCGTTGTTCTCCGCACTCGGCTACGCCTACGTCGGCGTCAACGTGCGCGGGACCGGCTGCAGCGGCGGCTCCTTCCGCTACTTCGAATACGCCCAATCGACCGATGGTTACGACGTCGTCGAAGCGGTTGCAGCGCAGCCGTGGGTGCAAGACAACGAAGTCGGCATGGTCGGCATCTCCTACCCGGGCATCAGCCAGCTGTTCGTTGCCCAGACCCAACCGCCGAGCCTCACCGCAATCACACCGGTGTCCGTGCTCGACGACAGCACACTGGCGACGCTGTACCCGGGTGGGATCTTGAACACCGGATTCGCCCTGAGTTGGACTCAGGAACGCGTCGACTCGGCACGCGCCTCGATCTCCCCTGACGGAACACCCACCGGTGAAGGGCAGGGCTGGACCATCGACGAGATCGATGCCGGCGATTCCGAGTGTGCGGCGAATCAAGGCGTACGACTGCAGAACCCCGACCTCATCACCGAGGTGTTCGACAACCCGTTCTACGACGCGTCGATCGGTGACGACCTCGCGCCGTGGCAGTTCGTCGACCAGATCGAAGTGCCCACGTTCCTCGCAGGCGCATGGCAGGACGAACAGACCGGTGGCCGGTTCCCGGTCATGCTCGACAGGTTCACCGGCACCGATCATCTGTACGTGTCGATGCTGAACGGTCTGCACACCGAGTCGATCAGCCCGGCGGTGCTGCCGCGGCTCGTCGAGTTCCTCGACCTGTACGTCGCGAAGCGAGCTCCGGACCTCACGCCGCTTCAGGGGGTCGGCCCCGTGCTCGCCGGCGGACTCTACGGCACCGGTGAGATCGGCGAATTCCCGAACCGGTTCGCCGACATGACCTACGACGAAGCGCTCGCGACGTTCGAGGCGGAACCCTCCGTGCAGATCCTCTTCGAGCAGGGCGCCGCTGACGGGTTCGACCCGTTGACCCCGCTCCCCCGCTTCGTCGAGTCGTTCGAGGCCTGGCCGATCCCGTCGGTGGAGCCGACCACCTGGCATCTCGGATCCGACGCGACGCTGCTCCCAGAGCCTCCGACCGACGACGCTCGCGTCAGCTACGTCGCGCTGCCCGACGGAGTCCCAGCGACGTTCTGGGACGGCAACTCTTCGGACCTGTGGCGCACCGACGTCACGTGGGACTGGCAGGAGCCGGCCCCTGGCACGTTCGCTGACTTCCGATCAGCACCACTCACCGACACGGTCACGATGATCGGATCAGCGTCGGCGAACCTGTGGGTGACGAGCAACCTCGGCGACACGGACCTCGAAGTCACACTCACCGAACTCCGACCCGATGGCCAGGAGGTCATGGTGCAGTCCGGATGGTTGCGGGCAAGCCACCGAGCACTCGACGAGGAGCGTTCAACCGAGCTCAGGCCGGTGCATACCCACCTCGAAATCGACGCAGCCGCACTTCCCGACCCTGCTGATGCGAACGGCGACCTCGACCTCGAGACCACCGACGCATTCGAACTCGCACGCGTCGAGATCTTCCCGTTCGCCCACGTCTTCCGCGCCGGCTCCCAGATCAGGCTCATGGTCGACGCCCCCGGCGGCAATCGGGCGGTCTGGGCGTTTGACACCATCTCCGGTGGAGAGCAGGTGCAGATCGGCCTCGGTCCATCGACCCCCTCCCAGCTGGTGCTCCCGGTCGTCCCCGGAATCGAACCGCCTGCCCCCTATCCGGACTGCTTCTCGCTCAGGGGCCAACCCTGCCGTACGCCTCGATGACCGTGCACGGCGGCGGACGACAGGCACCGCTGGCACCACCCGAAGGCACCACGGTGTTCCTCCGAACTGGTTGACTTGCAGTTGTGGGAAGTGACGATCATCGGCGCGAGTTGGCTGAGTTCTTGCGAGCGCGTCGAGAAGCCACCCGCCCCGACCAGGTCGGCCTTCCTGCAGGTCGCGGTCGGCGCACGCCCGGGCTGCGCCGCGAAGAGGTGGCGCTGCTCGCTGGCGTGTCGGTCACCTGGTACACCTGGCTCGAACAAGGCCGCCGCATCAACGCGTCCGACGACGTGCTGCTCGCGATCGGGCGAGCGCTCCGCCTCGATGACGCCGGCCAATCTCATCTTCTGGCGCTGACCGATCCAGGAACAGCAGCGGTCGAGGCACCGAGCGAGGCACCGAGCGCGCTCGTTCGTCTGCTCGATGCGCTGATGCCTGCGCCGGCGTACGTGCTTGGACCGCACTGGGAATTCGTCGCCTGGAACGATGCGCAAGAGCGGCTGTATCCGAGACTCGCCGAGCTGACAGGCGTGCGACGCAACCTGCTGTGGGTCCTCTTCGCTGATGCCGCCACCCGGGAACTGATCGCCGACTGGGACATCCACGCCCGGCAAGCGCTCGCGGAATTCCGCTCGGCCACGTCCGCAGTGCGCCACGATCCTGCGATGGTCGAGTTGGTCGGACTCCTCAGTGACGAGAGCGAGATCTTCGCCGAGTGGTGGCCCGAGCACGACGTTTCGGGCTTCGAAACCAGGCTTCGGCGCTTCCACCACCCTTCTGCCGGCGAGCTCACCTTCGAGTACCAGCAGCTCTCGCCCGGCGAGTGGCCGAACCTGCGAGTGGTCGCCCAGCTCCCTGTACCCGGTGACGATTCGGCAGAACGACTCGCAGTGCGTCACTACCTGGTCTGAGCCTCTTCGGCTCGGATCAGGCACACTCGGGGTCGATGATTCAGACCGCGCGCGAGCTGATCAGGGAGATCCGCAAGGACAACCTGTTCGATGTGGCCGCCGGTGTGTCGTTCTGGCTTCTCCTCAGCCTGCCGGCGGCATTGCTCGCTGCGCTGTCCTCGGTGTCGTTGCTCGGCGAAACGCTCACCGACGACCTCCAGAAGGCCACGACGGAGTTCATCAATCGCGTGTTCGCTGATCAAGCCGAGTCGTTCACCGACTCGTTCGACGAGCTGTTCAACCAGCCTCAGACGGGCCTGCTGAGCATCTCCATCGCGACCGCCATCTTCACGTTGTCTCGTGGCTTTGCTGGGCTCGTGCGCGGACTCGACTCGGTCTACGACATCGACGACGGTCGCAACTTCGCTCACACTCGGCTCCTTGCGATCGGCCTTGCACTGGGCACGCTGCTGACCGTCGCGATCTCGACCGCGCTGTGGGCGGCTGGACGCGATGCTGGCATCCCCCTCTGGATCCGACTCCTGCCCGCATTTGCCATCCTGATCGCCTGGGCAGCGACCATGTTCCACATCGGGCCGAACCACCACACTCCCTGGCGCTTCGACCTGCCGGGCGCGGTGCTCTCGTCGTTCGGATGGTTGGCTTTGTCGCTCGGCTTCGGGTGGTACGTGCGCTTCCTCGGCGGCGACAGCAGCAACGACATCCTCGGTGCGGCTGGAGCCCTGCTCCTCGGTCTGACGTGGATGTGGGCATCCGTCTCCGTGTTCTTGATCGGTGGCGAACTCAACCAGATCCTTGCGGAACGCGCCGGGGTGATCGGGGCGAACAAGACCATCGTGTCCCGACTGCGAGCACGGCGCTCCGATCGCTCAGACGGGGACCACGACAGCCGTCACGAAGCGGATCCCGACGACAGCTAGCCTCGTTTCATGGACACCAACGAACTCGATGCCGGCAAGGGCGGGGCAAAGGTCGGCGGCTTCGGCAGCCGAATGGCACTGCTGATCGGCACCAACATCGCCGTCATCGGTCTCTTCACCCTCGTCGCCTCGATCCTGGGCATCGAACCTCAGGGCATCATCGGGCTCACGATCTTCTCGGCCCTGTTCGGATTCGGCGGCGCCTTCGTCTCGCTCGCAATGTCGAAGAAGCTGGCGCTGCGGTCGACCGGAGCGGTCATCATCGAACACCCGAACAACGACTCCGAACGCTGGCTGGTCGACACCGTCGCTCGGCTCGCTCGCGATGCCGGCATCGAGACGCCCGACGTCGCGGTGTTCAACTCGCCGACGCCCAACGCATTCGCGACGGGAGCAAAACGCAACGACGCGCTCGTCGCGGTGAGCGTCGGCCTGCTGCAACAGATGAGCGCCAACGAAGTCGAAGCGGTCTTGGCACACGAAGTCGCCCACGTGGCCAACGGTGACATGGTGACGATGACGCTGCTGCAAGGTGTCGTCAACACCTTCGTCATCCTCATCTCACGAATCCTGGCGAACGTCATTATCAGCGTCGTGTTCCGCGGCAAGGGCGGCCGCTTCATTTACTTCGGTGTCGTCATGGTCATGCAGATCATCTTGGGCTTCTTCGCGTCGATGATCGTCATGTGGTTCAGCCGGCGCCGCGAGTTCCGAGCGGACCGCGACTCGGGAACCTTGACGAGCAACGCCCACATGATCTCAGCGCTCGAGGCCCTCCAGCGCCAGCACAGCGACGACATCCTCCCCGACGAGGTTGCCGCCTTCGGCATCCGTGCGAGTCGAGCGACCGGCATCCGCAAGCTGCTGGCATCGCACCCGCCGCTCGAAGACCGCATCGCAGCACTTCGAAGCTGATCCTCAGAGCTCGTTCTCGGCCAGCACCACGATGGTGTCCCCCGGCTGCAGCGCGACCACGGCGTCCTTCGCTGGGTTCAGCTTGACCCCGAAGTTCCCTTCGACCGTCTCGGTGCCCGGGCGGATACGGCGATAGCCGAGCGCCTGTTCGCCACGCGCTGTCGTACGCGACATCAGATCAGCGAACCGCATCGACGTCGGCAAGTCGTCGACATACAGTTCGGCCGGCTTCAGATAGATCTCGGCGCCCTCTTCGGAGAACATCGCGTCGTAGACGGTCATCATCTCCGGCTCTTCGCTGAGCTGAGAAATCACCGATGAGACCAACTGATTCGAGATCACCACGTCCTTGACGCCGGCTTGGACGATGAGCCCTTCGTTCTCCGGGCTGAGCACCTCGGTCACCAACCGGCCGAGAGGAGCTCGTCCGTCCGGCGCTTCGGTGATGCTTGCCGTCAGCATGCCGTCGCCGATTCCCGGACGGGCTCCGATCAGCTGCTGGCGGAGCCGAAGCAAAATCGTCAACGTCTCGGAGTCGGTGTGCTCGGACGATTCACAACCGGGGCCAGCCTGGCTGAGCAGCAACACGTTGTCGTACTCGCCGAGATCCAAGCTGGAGAGCCCAGCGGCAGAGCGAGGGTCGATGTCGTGGACGGTGATCTGCAACGTATCGATGTCCTCATTGAGTTCGCTGATCAGCGCTTCGAAGTCATCATCGGGGTTGCGCGTCACGACATCGATGCTGGAGCCCGGCTCGAGGTAGTCCGCGTACTCCTCGATGATCGTGCGACTCTTGCGCGTCCAGCCGATCATCAACTCGCGCTCGACCGATCGGGCCATCAGACCCAGTGGAGCACGATGGGCATCTGGTTCGCACACCGGCTCGTCGGACCAGACGATCGTGGAGTCGTCCTCTGCGAGCACGATGATCTCGTCGCCCGCTTCCACGATGCGATCACTCGGCGGGTTCAGCACGATCTCGCCATCACCCGTCCGCAACCCGAACGGCACGCCATCGACGAAGTGCAGACCCACCCGCCCGAACGGCTCGCCCACCGACTTCTCCTGCTCCGACATGTACAGCTCGGCACCTCGGAAGGACAGCACCTCGTTGTAGACCGTCGACAGCCCTTCCGTACGAGACGTCTGCACGATGATCTTGGCGAGCATCTCGTCGGCGTCGACGAGCACCACTCGGTCTCGGTCGAGCGTGTCGGCGATCTCGCGGGTGTCCGAATCGGTGATCTCGGCGATGATCGGCGTGTCCTTGCCGGCCGTGCGCATCAGCGCGGACATGATCGTCTTCAGGACTGCGATGTCCTGCTGAGAGCCCGGTCCAACGGCATCTGCACCGCGCAGCACGATGATCGAGCGCGCTTCGTCAGGGTTGACCACGGCGAGATCGACCGCAGCGGTGGGCGATCCCGAGCGGGTAATGATGCGCGTCGTCGCGCGCTCCGGCACGTTGAGGCGGAGGAACTCGTCCATCTCCGGCTTGTCGCGGTCCGCCAGGATCGCGACAGCTGCGTCTTCCTCGGACTCGTTTGCTTCGATCAGCTCGAGGAGCACCTCTGTGATGCGGTCGTTCCAGCCGAGGATCAACGTGTGATCCGCTTCGAGCACATCGGAGCGCCCTGCACGCAGGTCCTGCAACTTCGCATCGATCGACGTGGTCATGATCGCGATCACGGCCGAAAGGAACACGATGCCGAGCAGCGCCGAGACCACGGCGAACACCTTGAACCACGGCGAGCTCGTCAGGTCGTACGCCTGGGTTCCGGGGTCCGTCATCTCCAGCCATGTCACCCAGATCTGACGGAGCACACCGCCGCCCGGCTCCGAGAACGTGTCCTGGAAGATGACGACGAACAACGCCCGCATGAAGCCGACGATGGCGAACAACACCAGGAACACGACGGTGAGCGCTTTGAGGATCTGGAGACCCCCACGAGACAGATAGTTGTCCAGCCAGTACCGGAACCGGCGCCAGCGTGAGTGTTCCTTGCGATCTTCAGCCACTTCGATCCACCCTTTCGCGCTCCCCGTGCCCCGGCTCCGACCGGACGGTCAGCAGTCGAGGCAATTCGGAGACTACTTCGCGCTCACGGGGCGATCAGGGCTGCTCCGACGATGCCCGCGTTGTTGGCCATCGATGCCACGGCGATCTCGGTGCTGATGTCGACCTGATCGAGCCACTTCTCGGTCCGCTTGCTCGCCCCTCCACCGATGATGAAGAGATCGGGACTGAAGAGCGCTTCGACGTGCTCGAGGTACCGATGCACACGCTTGCCCCACTCCGCCCAACTCAGGTCGTCTCGCTTGCGGGCGCTCGCCGCAGCGCGCTTCTCAGCGTCGGGGCCATCGAGCTCGAGATGGCCGAGCTCCGTGTTCGGCACGAGCACCCCATCGACGAACAGGCCCGAGCCGATCCCCGTACCGAAGGTGAGCATCATCACGACACCCTTGCGGGCAGCTTCGGGGCCGAACCGCACCTCGGCGAGGCCGGCAGCATCGGCGTCGTTGATCATGTGGACGTCCTGCCCCAATGCCTCGGTGAAGACCTTGTCGGCGTCGACATCGAGCCACGACTCATCGATGTTGGCTGCCGACCCGACGATGCCGTTGCGGACGACTGCGGGGAAGGCGCAGCCGACGGTTCCGGTCCATTCGTCGTGGCGCACCAGGTCGACCACGACTGCAGCCATCGCTTCGGGCGTCGCTGGCTGCGGGGTGTCGATTCGATAGCGCTCGGTCACGAGTTCGCCGGTGGAGAGGTCGACCGTTGCGGCCTTCATGCCACTGCCGCCGATGTCGATGCCGAATGCGAGCTGAGGTGTCGTCACCGTTGCCAACGTACCGGCCAGCGAGCTTCGTTCAGACGGCCAGTTTTCGAGCCTCCGCCCACGTCATGCCGCGTTCGACGTTGGGCTCGCGAGGAAGCCCGAGCACGTGTTCGGCGACGATGTTGCGTTGGACTGCGAAGGTTCCACCGCCCAACGTGAGCGCCGGGTGGAACAGATAGCCGTAGTGCCAGATCGGGTCGACCTCGGGAAAGTCCTCGTGGTCCGGTTCGAAGTTGTTCTGGGTCGGCGCGCCCTTCATCGACGAGGGCACGTGACCGACCGGACCGCTGCCTTCGAGCATCCCTCCTGCGCCGGCGATGTCCTTGGCCAGCGAGAGCACATGCTGCCCGTGGTCGTCCGCCATGATCTTCTGGATCGATGCCTCGGGTCCGGGCGTCTTGCCTTGCAAGGTGGCGCTCAGGCTGCGGAACCGATTCAGTCGGAGCAACTCGGCTTCGATGTGCACGTCCACGACCCGTTGACGCAAGATCGGGTCGTCGAGCCCTCCGGCATCGCGGACGAGTGAGACGAGATGCTCAGCTGACGGGCCCACACCCCACATCGACCCGGCCGACGACAGCGACACCCGCTCGTTCGACAACGTCACCTTGGCCAGCCGCCAGCCGTCGCCTTCGTCGCCGACTCGATTCGCGACCGGGATTCGTACGTCGTCGAAGAACACCTGATTGAACGAGTGCGCGGTCGTCATGTCGACGATCGGGCTCATCGAGAGGCCGTCTGCGTCCATCGGCATGATGAAGTACGAGATGCCTTTGTGCTTCGGCTGATCGGGGTCGGTGCGAGCGATCAGGATCCCGAACTGTGCGTGGTGGGCCCCGCTCGACCAGATCTTGGAGCCGTTGATGACGTACTCGTCACCGTCGCGCTCGGCGCGGGTCGCCAGGTTCGCCAGGTCGGAACCGGCCTCGGTCTCGGAGAACAGCTGACACCAGAACTCCTCGCCGCTGAAGATCTTCGGGAGGTA
>CALIOL010000301.1 GCA_938044705.1 uncultured Ilumatobacter sp.
ACCCATCCATCGTCATGGTTGTGAGGATACTCGTACCCATCGCCGTGGCCGAGGGCGGCTGCGCCTTGGTAGTGCCCATCTCGTAGGTGTGCGGGCACCTCCCCCATCGCTCCGTCCTTCACCGCTCGTCGAGCGTTCCAGATCGCCAGCGCCGCCTTGTTGCTCTTCGGCGCCGTCGCGAGGTGGAGCACAGCCTGCGACAGATTGAGCTGTGCTTCGGGCAGCCCGACGTGTTCGACTGCATGGGCCGCAGCGACCGCTGCTTGCAGCGCGGTCGCATCGGCCAAGCCGACATCTTCGCTTGCGAAGATCACCATCCGGCGAGCGATGAACCGAGCATCTTCGCCTGCCTCGAGCATCCGGGCGAGCCAGTAGATCGCTGCGTCAGGGTCGGAGCCGCGCATCGACTTGATGAACGCGCTCACGACGTCGTAGTGATCGTCACGGCCGTAGCGAAGAGCACTGGTGCCGAGCGCTGCTTCAGCGTGCTCGAGCTGTACCACGCCGTAGTCCGCCAATGCGCAGGCGACCTCCAACGACGTGAGGACTTGACGCCCGTCGCCGCCCGAGCGTTCGACCAGCAAGTCGATCGCATCATCAGCGGCGCTGGTTCCTTCGGCCTCGAGGCCGCGGCGGATCAGCGTCTCGATGTCCGCCGGCTCGAGGGGTTCGAGACGGAACAGCGTCGACCGGCTTCGCAGCGGAGCGTTGACTTCGAAGAACGGGTTCTCCGTGGTCGCTCCGATGAGCGTGAGTGTGCCGTCTTCCACCGCTGGCAGCAGGGCGTCCTGTTGGGCCTTGGAGAACCGGTGGATCTCATCGAGAAACAAGATGGTGCCCTGGCCTCGCTCTCCGAGTCGTTGACGAGCGCGTTCGATCGTTTCGCGGACGTCCTTGACCCCCGCGGTCACCGCCGACATCTGTTCGAACGCTCGGTCGGTCGTGCCCGCAACGGCCAACGCAAGCGTTGTCTTGCCCGTACCGGGCGGCCCCCAGAGCAACGCTGAGGTGAGGCGGTCCGATTCGACCAGGTGGCGCAACGGCTTGCCCGCGCCGACGAGGTGCGTCTGGCCGACCACGTCGTCGATCGTGCGAGGACGCAACCGAGCTGCCAGTGGCGCCCTCGTGAGCTTGGCCGTTTCGGCCGCTGCGCCGAACAGATCGTCAGACATCGCAGCTCAGGTCGAGTCGGTCAGCAA
The DNA here is from genome assembly GCA_938044705.1 of uncultured Ilumatobacter sp. GTDB lineage: Bacteria > Actinomycetota > Acidimicrobiia > Acidimicrobiales > Ilumatobacteraceae > Ilumatobacter_A. The sequence goes on from CALIOL010000301.1 coordinate 1,200, forward strand.
CACGCGCCGATAGGACGCCTGGCGAAACTCGACGCTGTTTTCGACGAGCCACTCCCGCTTCACCCATTTCCAGTCGCTGAACTCGACGCCATCGGGTTTGGGCCGGGCGTCCTCATCTCGCACCTTGAAGGTGAACCAGCGCTGCGCCTGGCCCAAGCGGCCATTCTTGCGGACCCCCGTCGGGTAGGTGTAGGCCGTCCATTCCGGAAACTCGCCGATGAGCTCGACCTGCTTCGGGCCGAGACCCGTCTCCTCCTCGAGTTCGCGCCATGCCGCTTCCTCCGGCGACTCGCCGTCGTCGATACCGCCTTGCGGCAACTGCCACTGGCCCGGCAGGTCGCTCCGCTCGAATGCCATCACTTTGCCCTTCGCGTTCACCACGATCGCAGCGACATTGGCACGAAAATGCATGCTGGCCATACGAAGCGCAGCCTATTGCGGTCAGCGACCGAGGCCGCGGAGGCGGTCTGCGACGTCGACGTACTCGGGAACCTCGGCGGCGATCATGTTGAACCAGCGCCGTGCGGCGATCGGGTCACCCAACCGGTCGTACAGGTCACCCAACACGTACCACTCTCGCAAATGGTGGTCGCGAACACGCTTGGGAGCCTTGCGGCCCTCTTCCATCACCTTGATCGCTCCTGCCACGTCGCCCTGGTCTGCAAGCGAACTCGCCATGATGATCCTTCCCTCTGCGAGGATGTCGTGGGGCGGAGACGACGCTTTGATCTGACCCCAGACCCGCTCGACGGCTGCCCAGCGGCGCAGACCGCGGTAGGCGTCGGCGATCACCGGGAGCAGGGCCGGATTCTCGTGCAGTTCTTGAGCTGCCTGCAATGCTGCCACCGCAGGCTTGTAGCGACCCAGGCGGTACGACGCAAGGCCGAGCACTTCCTGAACCGCCGAGACCGTCGGCGCCTCTTTCGCAATCGCCGCGGCGAGACGGCGAGCCTCGTCGAACCGTTCACGGTCCAGTGCCTCGGATGCTTGAGCCAACCGCTCCGACAGCCGAGCGCCCCGCTGTCCGCCCAGCGCATCGACGAGTTCAGCACCGATGTCGGGGTCGAGGGGTCGCGGCTCACGACGCTCAGGCCGTGTGGTGGCGGCTCGTTCCGTCGCTGCTTGCGCCACGTCGCGTACAGATCCTTCGTCAACCCATTCCTCGACGACGCGTTCGTCCGCCCACCGACGATCACGCTCCGGGTCAGCGGGAGGCCGCGGGCCACGGCGCTGATCGACTTCGGCCGCCCGCCGGCGCGCCTCGGTCATGGGCTCTTCTACCCACGAGTCCATGTTCTGGCGCCACTTCGGCGAGAACTTGTCGCCTCGGCTCGACGGCTTCGAACGATCGTTGCGCTTCGTACGACCATCCGGACCGCTGCGTCCTCCACGGTCGTCACGTCGCGAGTCGCCACCACGCCCGTCGCGAGCGCCGCCTGATCCACTGCGGCCGCGACCCCCGCCGGCTTGCCCACCACGTGGTCCTCCATCGCGCGATCCACTGTTGCGGCCACTCGGGCCGTCGCGACCTGCGCCACCACGACCCGATCCACTTGGGCGCCCACTACGGCCGCCTGACGATGACCGGTTCGAACGCTGCTCAGACATGGGGTTCGATGCTACCGCGGGCCCGCCCTCGTACCGCCGGGGTGATGCACCCAAAACCAGTGATCTCGGCGGCTCGGTCGGGCACACCTCGAGGCGAAAACGACGAAAGCCCCACCGGACTTCTCGTCCATGTGGGGCTTTCGTATGTCGTAATCGGGCGGCGTCCTACTCTCCCAGGGGGTCTACCCCCAAGTACCATCGGCGCTGACAGGCTTAACTTCCGTGTTCGGGATGGGAACGGGTGTGACCCTGTCGCTATGGCCACCCAAATCTTGTGTTGTCAAAGACAGCGGTATTCACCGCTGTCAGGGATGAATCCCCAACAACTCCAGAGCAAGCACGAGCTAAAAGTTAAACCAAGCCCTCGGCCGATTAGTACCGGTCGGCTGAACGTGTTACCACGCTTACACCTCCGGCCTATCAACGTGATGGTCTCGTCACGGGCCTTACTACGTTTACCGTATGGGAATACTCATCTTCAACCAGGTTTCCCACTTAGATGCTTTCAGCGGTTATCCTTTCCGTACGTGGCAAATCAGCGATGCTACTGGCGTAACAACTGACACACTAGAGGTACGTCCGTCCCGGTCCTCTCGTACTAAGGACAGCCGTTGTCAATATTCCTTCGGTTGCGGAGGATAGGGACCGAACTGTCTCACGACGTTCTGAACCCAGCTCGCGTACCGCTTTAATGGGCGAACAGCCCAACCCTTGGGACCTGCTTCAGCCCCAGGATGCGATGAGCCGACATCGAGGTGCCAAACCTT
>CALIOL010000302.1 GCA_938044705.1 uncultured Ilumatobacter sp.
GTGCCCATCGCGCAACGCCATCACCGCTCGGTGAGCGCGCTCCACGATCGGCTGTTTCCCGGAACGCACACGCTCGGCGCTCGGATCGTGGAGGCGGACCGCGAACACCTGCGGCTCGTGATCGAAGACGATGACGGCGCCCACGTGATCGGGTACGTCGCAACGGAGCTGCAGAGCGACGCCTCGCTGTACATCGACTATCTGGGCGTCGCCCCCGACCAGCGGCGTCGCGGTGTCGGGCGGCGACTCGTCACCGAGGCAATGCGCCTCGGCGCCGACGCCGGCGCAACCCACGCGCACCTCACCGTGGGGACGAGCAACCCGGCTGCGCTCGAGCTCTACCGATCACTCGGGTTCATCGAAGAACGGATCCTTGTTCCCTACCGACGGGGTTTCGCTCTCGGCTGAGCAGGCTCAATCCGCAGGGAGTCGGTATGCGTCGAGCGTCGGCTTGAGGGGGCGGGCATACCAGAGCGGGCGCCGGAGTCCGGAGTCGTTGCTGGTGCCCGCCGGGCGCGTCTTGGCCATCCACTCGAGGTAGGCCTCGCGTGACTTCGTGGTGTCGACGACCACATCGCTGGCTTCGGCGGGAGTGACGCGAACGCGTTAGTGCCAGCACTGCATGCCGGACGCCGAGCTGGTAGCGGACCGGTCGTCCCGCTCCCGCTCGCCACCACCCCGATCCGCAGCTGACGAGTCAGCACGGGCAGCCGGTTCTCACGCCTCTGCGTCAGCGCGGTCGATACTCGCGATTCGTCGCGCAACGGCGCGTGTTCGACATCGAGCGATCAGCGGTCGACCACAGCTCACGAAGCGCATGACCCCGGGACGAAATCCTCGCATGTGGGGCTCTCGCTGTGCAACGGTGAGCTCCATGAAACTCCGCTCACTGGCCGTTGGACTGTCGCTGCTCACCGCCGGCACGATCGTCGGAATCTCGACCCAACAACTCGCATCGGCGGACGTCTCCTCAGGCGACCGGCTAGTGCTTGTTCCGATCGAACCCTGCCGACTCGTTGACACCCGCCCCGACGACGCCACGATCGGACCGAGATCCACGCGACTTGGTGCCGCTGACACCCTCACCGTCGACGCGCAAGAGGCCGGCACCAAATGCACCGGCCTCATCCCTGCCGACGCGCTGTCACTCGCTCTCAACGTCACGGCGCTGGGAGCAACCGAGGTCACCTTCCTCACCATCTGGGCCGGCGGCACACGCCCGCTCGCATCGAGCCTCAACCCTGCGCCTGGTGAACCGCCGACGCCGAACGCCGTGACCGTCGACCTGTCCGTGGACCAGGACTTCCGCGTGTACAACAACGTCGGGAGCCTGAACCTCGTCGTCGATGTCACCGGCTACTACGCGCACCACAACCACGACGACCGGTATTACACACAGGCTCAGGTGGACTCGCTGGCGACACGAGCCTTTGCGATCGAGAGCGACCAGACGGTGATCGGCGTCGAGGGAGGAGACTTCGCTCCGGCCGTGCTCGCGAACACGCTTGACGTCGCGGTTCCCGGACCGGGTCAGCTCGTCGTGACCGCCACCGGCAACTACTCGGCGATCCTCGACCAAGGCCTCCACCCCGCTGCGGAGTGCTCACTCACCGACACCGGCGTGTTCGACCCTGACCATCGCTCCCTCTACGAGACGTGGATCGAAGGCCCTCTCAGCGCCGGCCAGCGAAGTGAATCTGCCCTGACGGTCACGCGTGTGATCGACGTCCAGGAATCGGGCACTGTCACGCTCGAAGTCTTCTGTCGATCAGGATCGATCTCGCGGGTGCTTGCCGTGACACGGATCGTGGCGCAGTACGTGCCGTGACCAGCGGCTGACGCCGGACACCCGGTCAGTCGGGCAACTGATATGCGTCGAGCGTCGGCTTGAGGGGACGGGCGTACCAGAGCGGGCGGCGGAGTCCGGAGTCGTTGGTGGTGCCCGCCGGGCGCGTCTTGGCCATCCACTCGAGGTAGGCCTCGCGTGACTTCGCCGTGTCGACCACGACGTCGCCGTACTCGTCGCCAGCTGCAGCCGGGGTCACCCGTACTCGCTGATGCCAGCACTGCATGCCGGAGATCGGGTCGGGCTGCACGCAAAATGTGGCGTTCTGGTGCACACCGGTGTCGTGCCACCAGATACGTCCGGTGTCGGGGTCGGCCGACTCGTACGACTCGTTGCCCTTTTCGCGCTTGAGCGTCCACGTCGAACCCTGGTTGTCGATGGTCGCCTTGCCGGCGGCCCACGAACGACCTTCTTGTTCGTCGAGACGCCAGCGGCCCATGTGGTGCGAGGCAGCGACGACACCGGGGCGGATACCTTCGGTACGCCACGCCTGGATCACGAAGTGGCCGATGCGAGTACTGATGCGCACCAAGCCGCTCTCCTCGATCTCGAGCTTCTCTGCGTCGGACGGATGGATCCACAGCGGATGACGGTGGCTGATCTCGTTGAGCCACTTCGAGTTGGCCGAGCGAGTGTGGATGAGCGTCGGGATGCGGAACGTGGGCAGCAAGATGCGCTCGTTGCCGGCGATGTCCATGTCTTCCCAGTGCACGTGACTCGGGATCCACTTCGGCGTGGAGTACTCCGGCCAACCCCACTCCTTGAGCGTGGTCGAGAACAACTCGAGCTTCTTCGACGGCGTCGGGAAGCCTTCCTTGATCTCACCGTCGACCTCGACCGCCGGAGAACCGTCACCGAGCTTGGCGAGCTCGGTCTGCGCCGCCGACTCGGGTGTGCCGTCGTACGTGCCGATGGTTCCCGGCTTGCGGAACACGCCGTGCTCGTCCTTTGTGCAGTCGGCAAC
>CALIOL010000303.1 GCA_938044705.1 uncultured Ilumatobacter sp.
CGGGCCGATGATCGTGGCGCGCGACATCGCTCACGCCAAGATCAAGGAGCGTCTGGACGCTGGCGAGGAGATGCCGCAGTACTGGAAGGATCACGCCGTTTACTACGCGGGCCCGGCCAAGACTCCCGAGGGATACGCGTCGGGTTCCTTCGGACCGACGACCGCTGGTCGCATGGATTCCTACGTGCCCGAGTTCCAAGCCGCTGGTGGGTCGATGGTGATGCTGGCCAAAGGCAACCGGTCGCAGCAGGTCACCGACTCGTGCGAGTCGGCTGGGGGGTTCTACCTCGGCTCGATCGGCGGACCTGCAGCACGGTTGGCGCTCGACAACATCACGAAGGTCGATGTGCTCGAGTACCCCGAGCTGGGGATGGAAGCGATCTGGAAGATCGAGGTCGAGAACTTCCCTGCGTTCGTCGTGGTCGACGACAAGGGCAACGACTTCTACGCCAAAGTCCGCGCCGAAGCAACGATCCCCGTTTCACTGCGCTGATCAGCCGATGGACGCCGCCGTTGCCGGTCATGTCGATGCGTTCGAACGATCCGAGCGAACCATCATCGGCGTACACGATGTCGACCTGGCCCGTGACCGCAGCGCACTCGACACCGCCAAGCTGATCACGGGCGGCACGCTCCGAGCTGACCGGCTGGGGATCGTCGTCGCCCGCGGGCCCTTCGGTCCCGAGGTTCTGGTCCAGCCGCTCGCAGGACGCGCCGTGTTCCCCGCCGAATACCACGTGTGGCTCCCTGGAGCGCTGCGCTCGGCAGCCGAGTTTCGGATCGGACGCCTGAGCGGCTCGTGGGCGGCACCCGGCGACACCGACCTCGAGCTCTGGCTGCGCTCAAACGGGTTCGACGCGAGATCACTGCCCGGCACCGTCGTCCAAGGGATCACCAAGATCCGACTCGACAACGCGATTCAGCTCCACCCGATCGCACATGATCACTCCGCCTTGGTGATCACCTTGGGTGGCGTTCCCCCGATGTCTCGTCTCGCTGATGCGTTCGCCGTGGCTGAACAGCTGGCTCCCGCTGTCGCTGCGAGCACAGCCGGCGGTCACGTTGCGGCGGTTTCACCCGTCCAGTTCGACGTGCTCGCCGTCGCTGCGGCATCCGGCCAACTCGAAACGCTGCTCCCGGGATCCACCTCCGCGTCGGCCAGTGACTCGTCAGACCCATCACCGTCCCAGCCGCCACCTCCGGATCCGTCACAACGAGCACCAGGCTCGACGCCAGCCTCTCCGACGGAAGCACCCGCCGAGCCGAGCACGCCCGCTGGCACGGCGGACGAACGTGCTGCGGCGATCCGCACTGCGCTCACGCCGTATGTCGGCAAGCGGGTTCACCTCGCTCCGATCTCCGATGCCAAGGTGGCCGGCAACGTCAGCGACCGGATCGTTCCTGACCTCGACCCAGCGGAGATCGTCGCGTTCCTGGATGCCGGGATCCGAACGACCGGGAAGGTCGGGTACGTCCTCACCGCGCACAGCCTGCACATCTCGGTGACCGGTGATGAGCGCGTCGTCAACTACGACGACATTCGCTCAGCGCACTACAGCGACGGCCAACTCCGGCTCGACACTCGACTGAGCGGGATGACCAAGCCCGATACCTACCAGATCGGGGCTCAGCTGACTGCTGCGCTCCACGACGTCCTCTCGTTGCGCTGATCGACGTCAGCAGGCGCGACGGGCCTCGTCGAGCGCGATCCCTGCGGCATCCGAGGTCACATCGAGCACCACATGTGAGATGACTTGGTCTGACGATTGGTTAATGGCGGCCGCGATGCATGCTGCTTCGGGTTCGCCGTCGCGGTTTGCCAGGGTTCGCTCGAGCAGATTTGCCGACTCGATGTCGCCGTGACCGAAGAGCTCATCGGCGAGCGCTTCGTCGTCGACGACCTGCGCGAGAAACGAACACCTCAGGCCGTCCTCGGGAAGACTGCGGCGGAGGAACTGGTTCGAGACCTCACGGTCGATGCACGGGGTCCACCCCGGAAACGCCGTGTGTCCGACCCCTTCCCAGATGATGTGAACAGCATCGCCGAGCGCTGCCGCGAACTCGACGGCGTGGTAACCGGGCGTCAACGGATCGAACTCGGTCCCGATGACCAGGATCTCGCGGCTGACCTCGACCGGGCCGACGGGCTGCATCGGGCGGGCCGATTCCGGCATGTCGTCGCAGAACGACCACTCGGTGATCAGCGGGCCGAGGTCGGCGCAGTAGATCATGAAGTTCGCCTCGGCGAAATCGCTCTCGCCCTCAACGCTGTCGGGGCCACCGCCTCCCGGGTCGTCGCCTGAGATGAGCGCAGCAAGCGACGAGGCATCGCCACGATCTGCGTCCTCGAGGCCGGTGGCCAGCAACTCCCAGTCGGCCGCGTTGTCCATCGACGAGTCGAGCAGCCGCTCGAAGCTGGCTCCGTCGACCGACTCGGGATCACCGGCGAAGTCATTGGTCGGGAACGCCGACACCTGGACCGAGAGGTCATCGATGATCGTCGCCGCGTCGAGACTGAACAAACAGCGGTCCGTCGCGTCGCACAGTTCCGCAAACCGATCGAGCGCAGCGGTCGTGCCGTCGTCAGCGAGGACTGGGAAGCCGTCCTCGAACGGGCCGTCGACCGATCCGGCCTCAGGGTCGGTGGCCCCGTCGAGCACGAATGCTCCGACGCGATCGGAGTAGGCCGCCGCGTACGTGGCTCCGAGGATCGAACCGTACGAGTACCCGAGGTAGTTCAGTGTGTCCTCCCCCAGTCCGATGCGGATCGCCTCCATGTCAGCAGCCGAGTACGGCGCGGTGAGAAACGCAGCGAGTGGCCCGGTTGCTGCGACACACGACGCGATGAAGTCCGGGTCACCGGGCGGAACGTCATCGTCGCAGTCGATCATCGGTGTGGATTGTCCGACGCCGCGCGGGTCCCACGACACGATGTCGAATGCCCGCAGTACGTCGGCGGGCATCCCGCTGCGGAGCCCCCACGCCGCTGGCAGACCAGCGCCGCCTGGCCCGCCCGGGTTGAGCACGATGGTGCCTCGGCGTTCGCCGGTTGCGAGGTGTCGAGTCAGCGCGAGTTCGACCTTGGCTTCGCTCACACCACCGTCGCCGAATGGATCCATCGCTGCCGCCAACGTTCCGCACTCCCAACCCGAGGTGCCGAGCTGCTCGGCTGGCGGACTGCCGAACGGCTCACACGCTCCCCAGGCAATCGCCGACGCAGGTCGCTCGACGACGGGAAGCTCGGTGTCCTGGTCGGACGGAGACGGCTGTCCGGTCGGCGGCAAACTCGCCTGCCCGTCGGGGATGATCGGTCCGTCTCCGGACCGATCGGAGCGTTCGACAGCAACCGGAGGGTCCACCGAGCAGGCCGCGATGAGCGATGCGGACGCAACGGCGACGATCGCCCACCGTGTCCGTGTCGTCACGTCGGCGACTGCCCAGTCACCGGAGGTACCTGCCGCGACGCGGCGATCTCGCCGGCCAACGCACCGAGTCGACGTTCGCCGTCGGGCGTCTGGCCGCCGAGCTCCATGAATCGACGCATCGCAGCCTGTGTCCCGGCATCGCTCAACGTCGCGTTGAACGCATTGCCTTCTGCGAGCAGGTCGTCGGTGAGCGCTCCATCGACGGCGATCACCCGCGCCTTTGCCGCTGCGACAGCATGAGCCGGGTACGACGCGATGCGAGCTGCCAGGCGATCGACGAACGGCGTGAGCTCGTCAGCCGGGAGCACACGGTTGACCCAACCCCATCGCTCCGCGGTCGCAGCGTCGATGTCGTCGCAACCGAGAATCGCTTCGAGTGCCCGGCTGCGGCCGACGAGGCGTGGAAGCCGAACCGTTCCGCTTCCTCCGGGCAGGATTCCGAGGGCTACCTCGGGTTGATTGAAGACGGCGGCCGGCGAGGCAAACCGCATGTCGCAGCTCAGCGCGAGTTCGCTTCCGCCACCACCGACACGCCCGTCGATCTCGGCGATCGTCGGTTTCGGCATCGTGCGCAGCGACTCGCACATGCGATGGAACGCGTTCAGCTCGGTTGCTTCCGGCCGATCGACGGGAAACCCCAGAATCGCATCGACATCGAAGTGAGCGATGAACCATTCGGGATTCGCCGAACGGATGATGACGGCGCGCACCGATTCGTCGTTCGCCAGACGTTCGAATTCGGCAGCGAGCTCGATGAAGACCTCGACGGTCATCACGTTGACCGGCGCATTGTCGATGGTCAGCACGACGACGCCGGCCTCGTCGATGCGAACGGAAAGTGAGCTCATCGAAGCCGAGTCTGGTCGACGAAAGTGAACGTCGCGTGTCAGAGCAACTGTTTCACCGCAGCACGCGTCGCGGCGGCTTCGTCGGGGTTCCCGGGGAACTCGACGGCTGCGAAGTCGGTGACTCCGATGTCTGCCAGCGCACCGATTCGGTTCACGACTTCATCAGCCGTGCCAGTGATGGCGATGTCTTCAGGGCCAGCAGCCCCTTCGCGATCGAGCATCGCTCGATAGCTGGGCAACGAACCGTAGATCTCGAAGACCTTCGCCGCACGCGCCTTGGCTCCTTCGAAGTCATCGGTGACGCAGACTGGGAGCGCCGCGATGACGCGAGGCTTGGGCCGGTTGGCATCGGCTGCCGCACTGTTGATCGTCGGCACGATGTGCTCACCGAGTGTCTTTGGACCGGTGCACCACGTCAGTGTTCCGTCGGTCATCTCCGCGGCGACCTTCAACATCTGCGGCCCGAGCGCGGCGATCACCGTTCCGAACGGCGACATCCCAGGCGCCTGGATGCCCCCATGCGTCGTGTATTCCTCCCCCGCGTACGAGACCTGCTCGTTGCGCGAGAGGGGCCCGAGAATGCTCATGTAGTCACGGATGTGGCGAATCGGCTTGTCGTAGCTCATCCCCATCATGTTCTCGATGACGACCTTGTGGCTCAGCCCGATTCCGAGTGTGAGCCGCCCACCCGACGCGGCGTTGACCGTGTGGCACTGCTGGGCAATGGCCATGGGGTGCCGCGGGTAGGTCGGCACGACCGACGTGCCGAGCTCGATGCGCGGGACTTCGCGCCCGACGATCGCAAGCGCCGTCAGCGCATCGTGACCAAAGATATTCGGCGCCCAGTAGGACGCAAAGCCATCTGCCTCCACCTGCTTTGCCTCGGCGACGACATCGTCGATCGTCCCGTCGTTGACCGTTCCTCCGAAATATCCAATGCGCATGTCGGCGAACGTAGCCGTCAGACACCCACGAGCACGATGTTGATGGCTGCGATCACCGCTGCAGACACCCCGAACGTGCGCGCCACGACCACTGTCGGCGACTGTTCGTCGTCGGATCGGCGAACACCGAACGCTGCCAGCCCACACACGATGAGCGCCAGCGTCACCGCGACCACCGACCGCCAGCGTTCGCGGTCGGCGCAGGCCTGATCGAAGGCGTTCGACGCTCCCTCGCCGAACAGGTCTGCTCCGCAGTCGGCGTTGACGGCCAGCACCGTGACGGCTCCGGTCACTGCGAGCGCCGCGAGCGCAAAGACGCCGAGCGACACCGCTCCGAGCCAGCCCGGTCGTTGCGCCGGGTCACGAACGAGGTCGTCGTACAGCCACCAGCTACACACTCCGATCACGACGATCGGGAACACCGGTGCGATCGCCAGTCCGACCAACAGGGCGCAGACCCCCAAGCTGACCGTCGCGGCGCGAGACAGTTTGGGTCCTGCGGCCGCCATCCCACTCACGCCATGGCCACCAGGTCGAGCCACTCTTCGTTGAAGTAGTCGAGATCGCCGTCAGGCATCAACAACACCTTGGTGGGTTTGAGTTCTTTCACGAATTCCTCGTCGTGGCTCACGAAGATGATCGCGCCAGGCCAATCGATCAGCGCGTTCGCGACCGCGTCACGAGAAGGCGGATCGAGGTTGTTCGTCGGTTCGTCGAGCAACAACATGTTGTTCTTACCGGTCATCAGCATCGCCAAGGCGAGCTTGGTCTTCTCTCCGCCCGACAGCGTGCCCGACTCCTGAAAGACCTTCTCGCCCGAGATACCGAACATGCCGAGCAGACCGCGCAAATGCGTGTCGGTCATCTCCACACCGGCGGGGATGGAGTTGCGCAAGTTCGTGAGCAGCGTTTCGTGGACCTCGAGGTTGTCGTGCTCCTGTGCGTAGTAGCCCGCTTGCACTTGGTACCCGAACTCGAAGTTGCCGAGATCGGCTTCGGTCTCCTCCGCCAGGATTCGCAGCAGGCTGGTCTTGCCCGCACCGTTGAGGCCGAGCACGAGGAGGCGTTCGCCCCGACCGAGGTCGAAGTCGATGTCTTCGAACACCGTCACCCCGCCGTACCCCTTGCAGATCGACTCGGCCGTGATCACAGTTTCTCCACACGGCGGCGGTGGTGGAAACCGGACGTTGAAGGTCTTGGTGTTCTTCGGTGCCTTGACCTTGGTCGATTCGAGGCGAGCGATCTTCTTCTCCATGGAGTGGGCCATCGCAGCCTTCGTGGCCTTCGCACCGAAGCGATCGACGACGCCCTGCATCCTGTCGATCTCTTTGGCCTGCTGTGCTGCTTTCTTCGTGAGGCGGGCCTCGTCTTCGGCTCGAGCACGTTGATACTGCGAGTACGTCCCGCGGTACTCGATCACGTCACCGGTCTCGTCCTCGCCGGTGCGGTCGAGGTGCAGCACGCGGGTGATCGCTTCGTCGAGCAGGTCGAGGTCGTGACTGATGACGAGCAACGCACCCTTGTAGTCGCGCATGTATTGCAGCAGCCACGTCTTCGCGTCGATGTCGAGGTGGTTGGTCGGTTCGTCCAGGCACAAGATGTCGGTACCGGCGTACAGGATTCGTGCGAGCTCGACTCGGCGACGCTCACCACCGGACAGCACGCTCAGCGGCAGTTCGAGGCGGTCATCGGGTAAGCCGAGGCCGACGGCCATCGCGCGGGCTTCGGAGTCAGCGGCGTATCCGCCGTTGGTGCGGAACGCCTCTTCCGCGTTCACGTAGCGCGTGACGTTGCGCTCGTCGGGGTTCTCCTCCATCGCGATCCGCAGCTTCTCCATGCGGACGATCTCATCGTCGATGCCCTTGCCGGACAGGATGTGCGTGACGCTGGTGCGACCGTCGAGGTCACCGTCGATCTTCGGGTCTTGAGGGAGGTAGCCGAAGCCACCTTTACGCATGACGCGACCTTCAGCTGGCTCGTTTGCCCCGCCCAGCACTTTGAACAGGCTGGTCTTGCCGGCGCCGTTTCGCCCGACGATCCCGACCTTGTCCTTCGCCATCACCGTGAAGCTGGCGCGCTCGACGAGGAGCTTGCCACCCACTTCCACGGAGATCGCTTGTGCCTGGAGCATCGCAACAGGCTACGAAGTCGCCGATGCCGTCGGACGTGACGATGGCCCGGAGGAGCGAAGTGTCAGGCGTCCCCACCGGTGGCGTCCGTGCCACCGGTCGCAGCAGTCCCGCCAGTATCGGCGGCGCCCCCTGAGGAATCCGTACCACCAGAGGAATCGGTCCCACCGGACGAATCGGTCCCACCAGAAGAATCCGTCCCACCAGACGAATCAGTCCCACCAGAAGAATCCGTCCCACCAGAAGAATCCGTCCCACCAGACGAATCAGTCCCACCAGAAGAATCCGTCCCACCAGACGAATCCGTCCCACCAGACGAATCCGTCCCACCAGAAGAGTCGGTTCCGCCCGTGTCATCGGACCCACCCGTGTCATCGGACCCACCCGTGGCGTCAGATCCACCCGTGGCGTCAGATCCACCCGTGTCATCGGATCCACCCGTGTCGTCGGACCCACCTGTCGTTCCTGTGGTCGACCCGCCGGTTGTACCGGTGGTCGTGCCACCCGACGAGGAGCCACCCGACGACGAGCTTCCAGAAGACGAGCTGCCGGAAGACGACGACCCACCCGATGACGAGCCGCTCGAGGAGCCGCCGGTCGATGAGCCGCCCGATGAGCCTTGACTGATTGCCGAGTCGTCGGTAAACGCCGAGCTCAGACACTCGCCTTCTTCGGTTCCGAAATCGCCGAGGGCGACCGCGATCTGCTCGACGAGCACCGCTTCGCCCTGGTCGCCTGGATGAAGCCCGTCGCTGCTCAAGACGCCTGGCGTGCGGGCGATCTGCTCCCAATCGACGATGGTGACGTTGTCGTACAGCACGGCGAGCTCGTCGATGACGTCGTTCACTTCGCTCCACTGTGGGCGGTACTCCGTCACGGTCAGCAGCAGAGTGGGCCGCGGCGCCGCCCGGTAGAGCAACTCGCTCAACTCTTCGTAGTACGCATCTCGGTCGCGGCCGTAGTTGCTGCCGAGGTGGATGACGACAGCGTCGAACTCCTCGTCCTCGTCGCCAACATCGATCCGGGCTCGGGCGACTTCGTTCCCGAACTCGATGAACCGACCTGGTTCGGCATCGACCTCGACGGTCCAACCGATCGGGTTCAGCCCATCGCAGAGTTCTCGGCCGTAGCGCGACGCCGTGGAGGCCAGGATCGAGTCGCCGATCACCAGCAATCGATTGCCGGTGACTTGTTCCGCAACGGTCTCCACGGCGACGCCGTCTTCGTCGACCGGTCGGGTGACGACGACCGAGACAACCGGCTCCTCGACCTCACCCGCAGTTGGAACGGGGATCGTGTCGGGCAAGTTGCCGACGCCCGGAATGGTCGGAAGCGCTGTCGGCGGAGTCGAGTCGTCCGAATCGCTGGCGTCCGCAGTACCGCACGCGGCGAGCACGAACGCAAGCACAACGAGTGGTCGGCGAAGCATCCGGCCCATTCAACCGCGTTGCGAAGAACAAATCACGTCAGGTCCGCGATCGCGGCACCGCATGCGCCCAGACGCGACGAAGGACGCCGGCCGCAGCCGACGCCCTTCGACAACACGGGGTTGATCAGTTGTTCGTGCGCAACTGGTCGCGGATCTCGGTGAGGAGATCGACCTCGGACGGACCGTCGTCCTCTTCGTCGGCCTCGTTCAGCTTGTTGTACGCCTTGACGATCAAGAAGCACACGAAACCAACGATCACGAACGTGAAGATCGCGGTGATCAGCACGCCGAACTCGAGGTACGTGGGGCCTCCGAGAACCTCGCCAGTGGTTTCGTCGACCGTGATCGGGTCTCCGTCGCTGACCTTGATGCGCGCAACGTCGTCGAAGCTCGGCTTTCCGAAGATCGCGGCGATCAGGTTGAGGATGATTCCGTCAACGATCGCGGTGATCACGGGAGCGAAGAAGGTCGCCAGTACCACGGCGATCGCGAGATCGATGAGGTTGCCCTTCATGATGAAGTCTTTGAATTCTTGAATCATTGAGTGTTCTCCTAGTGAATAGCGGTTTTCCCGCCCATGCAGTCAAGCACACCTGCGCGCACCCACCGCGCACTCTCGTCATGTGATCTGACAAGTTGTGTGACAAGTACGGTGGCGGCGATGGACGACGCACAGGAGACGAGCACCCGCTTCGACCCGCACGCTGGCGACGACGATCCCTTGCTGCTCGACCGGATCGACGCGTTGCGTGTTCTACGTGCCTCGTCGGTCGAAGAAAAAGGGGAGATGCTCGAGGCGATCGGCGGTTCTGGCAAGGTCGAACAGCAGATCGTCGACCAGCTCTCGAAGGTCAAGCCGCTGTGGGAGCTCGACACCTTTCCCGAGGCGCATCGTCTGGCGATGCGCTCGCTCGAGGTGCTGGATCGCAACGGCTCGAGAAACGCTGCGCTGCCACGGCTCGGGCCGATCACGCCCGTCGCCCAGTGGATCGTGCAGCAGCTGACCCGTTGGATCGTGAAGGGGTACGTCAACGAACTCGTCACCAACATCCGCAAGCTCTACGAGCGACGTGAAGCGAACTCGATCTGGGGCTCGCCTGCGCATCTGCTCCTCCGCCGGGCTCGGATCAATGCAGTGCAGGTCGAACAGGGATTCAAAGGAAACCCGCTCGGCGTGCCTGCGTTCTTGCTGGGCGGAGCGTTCCTGTCGACGATCCTGTCCGGTATCGGCCAGCTCGCGGCGTCAGCGATCCAGAGCTCGATCGGCGCTCCGATCCTCGGTCTCGTCGCCATCGTGTTGCTCGGCGCCTTGTCCTGGGCAGCCATCTATTCAGCTGCGGTTGCCCGGCGACGTATTCGACTCACGACCGACCAGCCGATCCGTGCGCTCTATGACGCGATCGGCGCCGCCGGCGACCCGCCCCGGGATCAGTCGTACAACTTCGCGGTGATCGCGATCGTGCTGATGGTGCTCGCCGTGTTCGTGGTCCCGCCGATCATCTACTTCACCGTCACGGCGCTGTAGCAGCCACGCCGCGCCCGTTCGCTCGTGGAGCCGTGGTCGCCGGTCACCCTTCGTGAGGTTGTTGCGCTCGTTTCAGCCCTCCTGGGGCCGGAGGTGTCGAAGAATCGCCCTGACTCCGTCGTCAGCCAGGTTGATCGCCTCGTCCCATGAGAACCAGGCGATTTCTTGGCTCTCGTCTTCCGGCGGGGCCGGGTCGGCGTCGCCGCCGTCGAGGAGGTACCGCGTGTCGAGGTGGGTGTGGCCGCGGCCTCCGGCGTGGACATCGACGTGGATCAACTCGGGTACGCCTTGCTCATCGAACGGTCCGACGAAGCGGACATCGAGCCCCGTTTCCTCGCGCGCCTCGCGAAGCGCCGCGGTCCACGGCGACTCGCCGGGGTCGAGATGACCCCCCGGCTGCAACCAGATCCCGAGGCGCTTGTGTTTGAGCAGCAGTACCCCGCGGGGGCCGGTGACGATTGCCGAGCCGGTCACATGAACCGGATCCGCCTCTTGATCGAAGGGAGTCTCCAAGGTGTCGAGCGCATCGAGGAACTTCTCGATAGAGCGACGTTCTCGGTCGTCGAGCGGGTGGCGACCAGCGACATCGGAGCGGAGCCGTGCAAGCGTCATGAAGGTCGTTGTACCACCCGATGTATGCACATCCGCAGCCGTCCCGATCACTCAAACAACACGCGCGTCATTTCTTTGACTTTCGTTTCAGTTCCGGAAAATTCAGACCGATACATCTTGAGCAAGGCCATCCGGCCAACAGAGCAGATGAATCCGGTTCGGCGGACCCGGTGAAAGAACGCATGGACAACGACAACACACTCTCCCATCGAATCCTGATCGCAGTACAAGACCCAGATCTCCGGCGCGTAAGCGTGGCCGGTTTGCGGGCGGCTGGCTTCTGCGTGAGCGCCCCGACCGATGGCGAAGCCGCGGTCATGCTGGCCGAGTCATTCTCCCCTGATGTGTTGATCGTCGACTCATACCTCCCTTCCCCCGATGGCCGACCGCTCTACGAGCGCCTCCGAGAGTCGTCCGAGCAGTACCTGCTGTGCGTCACCGACGATGGCCATCAAATGCGCACCTCGGTCCTGCACAGCGGTGCGGACGATGCGGTCTCTTCACCGATCCACGCCGAAGAGCTCGCCGCTCGATGCCACGCTTTGCTTCGGAGACCACGCCAGATCCAACAGCGCACGGAGACCGTCGTCACGTCGACGCTCGTCCTCGGTCCACTCACGATCGATCTCGGGCGACGAGAAGTTCGTGTCGATGACGAAGAAGTTCAGACGACCCGCATCGAGTTCTCGCTGCTGGAGCAGCTCTGCCGTCGCCCCACCGAGGTCTGCACCCGCGAGGATCTCCTCGATGCGGTGTGGGGACCGAAGTGGGTCGGTGACAGCCATGTCGTCGACGTGCACCTGTCGAACCTGCGACGCAAGCTCGACAAGGCCGCCCCGGACACCAAGGTGATCCACACGGTCCG
>CALIOL010000304.1 GCA_938044705.1 uncultured Ilumatobacter sp.
GTGGCGTTCGGACAGGATCCGTCCGAGCGCAACCACTGCGCCACGCACTGCGAACGAATCCCAACCCGGCTCGACTCGAACGTAGATGTGGATTCCCTTGGAACCTGTGGTCTTCGGAAAGCCGAGCATGCCGAGCTCGGCAAGGAGTTCTCGAGTGTGGCCTGCCGCTTCGCGGGTCATGTCGAACGTGACACCGGGAGATGGGTCCAGGTCGATACGCATTTCGTCGGCGTCTTGCGGTTCGGACGCGCGGAACTGCCAGACGTGCAGCCCCAAGACGCCCTGATTTGCCGCCCACAGCACGTGCGCAAGATCCGAGATGACGAGCGCTCGAGACGGGGTTCCGTTGATCGTCTCGACGGTGGTCGTGGTCAGCCAGTCGGGCGCCGACTCGGGAATTCGCTTCTGGAAAAACGACTTGCCTCGCACGCCGTTCGGGTACCGCTCCAAGAGCACCGCGCGATCCTGCAGCGTCCTCATGATCGGTTCGCCGACGGCGACGTAGTAGCGGGCGAGGTCGAGTTTCGTTCGTTCCTGCTTCGTGCCGTCCGAACCGATGACCGACGGGAACATGACCTTGTCGGGGTTGGTGATCGGAACCACCCGCTGCCCGCCGCCCGCGAGCTCCACGGTGATGTCGACGGGTTCCCCGAACTCGTTCGCCTTGGCCATGCCCGAACGCTACGCCATCGTTTCGCACCGCTCGTGCTGAGCGTCGTGGGGTGGGCTCCGCTCCTCGAGACTCCGGAAGGTTCACGCAGCGTTCAAGCCGCCCGTGGTTGACTCGCGTCGTTTTGAGGTATGACTGTGGACGTGGACGAGCTCTTGACCGATGATGGCGCACCCAGACCAGCAGCTACGGCGCTGTGGGAGTTGCTCGACGAGCTCGGCCCGGAGGAGATTCTCGCACGCCAGCAGGCGACCGAACTCGACATCTTGACCATGGGGATCACGTTCACGGTGTACAGCGACGGCGAGAACATCGATCGCGCCTGGCCGTTCGATGTCGTTCCACGGATCATCCCCGGTGACGAATGGAATCAGGTCCAACTCGGTCTCCACCAACGACTCCGCGCCGTGAACATGTTCATCGACGATCTCTACAACGATCAGCGGATCATCGCGGAAGGGGTGTTCCCCGCTGACCTGCTCGAAGAGTCCGTCAACTTCCGGCCCGAGTGCGTCGGGTTCCACCCGAAGTTCGGCGTGTGGGCACACATCTCGGGTTCTGACCTCGTCAAAGACGACGACGGCACGTTCTACGTGCTCGAGGACAATCTGCGAGTGCCATCGGGCGTGAGCTACGTGCTGGAAAACCGCGCGGTCACCAAACGAGCATTCCCGGAGCTGTTCGGCAAGAATCAGATTCGTCCCGTCGACAGCTACACCGACGAACTGAACAAGGTGTTGTCGTCGCTCGCTCCCGACGGCGTCATCGAGCCGACCATTGCGGTGCTCACACCCGGGATTTTCAACTCCGCCTACTTCGAGCATTCGTTTCTGGCCCAACGCATGGGAGCCGAGCTCGTGGAAGGCGGAGATCTCGTCGTCGGTGACGACGATTGCGTCTACATGCACACGGTGGAGGGGCGCGAACGCGTCCACGTCATCTACCGGCGAATCGACGACCTGTTCCTCGACCCTGAGGTATTTCGTTCCGACTCGCTGCTCGGCGTCTCCGGGCTCATGCGAGCGTGGAAGGCAGGCAACGTCGGCATCGCCAACGCACCCGGAGCCGGAGTCGCCGACGACAAGTGTGTCTACGCATGGATGCCGGACATCATCCGCTTCTACCTGGGGGAAGAACCCAAGATCGCCAACGTTCCGACCTATCGGTGCATGTACGACGACGAGCGCGAGTACGTCCTCGAACATCTCGACGAGCTCGTGATGAAACCGGCGAACGAGAGCGGGGGATACGGCATCACGATCGGAAGCCGAGCGACCGAGGAAGAGCTCACGGCTTGCGCTCAGGCCATCCTCGACGATCCTCGGAACTGGGTTGCCCAGCCGATCATCAACCTGTCGACGGTGCCAACCCTGATCGACGGCGAGATGCAATCACGCCATGTCGATCTGCGGCCGTTCATCCTCACCGGCGAGCACAGCTATGTCACCGCAGGTGGTCTCACCCGCGTTGCGCTGAAGGAGGGGTCGCTCATCGTCAACTCGTCACAGGGCGGCGGGAGCAAAGACACGTGGATCGTCGACGACAACGGAGGGTGGAACGGTCCGCCACCCCAGACCCAGTCGCAGGCGCAGGGCAGTCTCGATGTCGGCCCGGAAGGAATCGGCTGACATGGCGCTCCTCTCACGCAACGCCGATCGAATCTTCTGGGCGGCCCGATACCTGGAACGAGCCGAAGACACGTCCCGACTCGTGCAGGAGTTTGGCGAACTCTTCGACGACATGCCGAGTGACGATCCGAACGAGAACGCTTTTCGTTGGGCACCCCTGCTTGCCGTCTGCGGCAGCAGAGAGTTCCTGGCGAGGGAGGCCAGCGAGCGCGAGGTCGTCGATGCGCTGGTGTGCGACCCCGAAACCGAGGGGAGTGTTGCGCAGTGTGTCGCCGCAGCACGCTCGAATCTCCGAACGACGCGCGAGGTGCTCCCACGGGAGGCGTGGCACGCGGTCAACGACCTGTCGATGTTCGTCGAGGCTGAAGGTGCCCGGGCTCGGGATCGTCGTTTCCGCGGCCACGTTCTCGGTCGTGTGGCCAACGACAGTCGGCGCCTCGACGGCATCCTCACGTCGTCGATGAACCGCGACGCGGCCTGGCAGATGTGGCGAATGGGTCGCTATCTCGAGCGCGCCGACATGACCACCCGCGTCGTCGGTGTGCGCGCTGCGGTGTTGATGGCACAGGCCGCCAAGCCTGACGAGCCGCGCGACCCGCTGCGCTACGACGAAGTGCAGTGGATGGGAGTGCTGAGATCGCTCTCCGCGCTCCAGATGTACCAACGATCGACGCGTGGTCCGATCGAAGCATCGACCGTGGTGCAATTCCTGCTGTTCGATGCGGGCTTCCCGCGTTCGGTTCGGTTCTGCCTTGACGAGATCGATCGCAGTTTGGATCAGCTCACACGAACCGACAGCGTTCGCGCCGCCGTACGCGAGGCCCGCGATGCGCTGATGTCGACAATGGCCACGACGACCGATGGTTCCGACCTCGATCAGGCGATGGACTGGGTACAGTCCCTCATCGGCAAGGTCAACGGTGCGATCACCGATCGCTACCTCAGTGTCGGCGCCCATTGACGCAGCTGACCGACGGACCCATCGAGGGAGCAGCTGATGCAGACAGTTGACGCGAACGAACCGATCAATCCCGTCGAGCTCGGCATTCGCCAGGCTGCGATCGACCGTCTCCTCATGGCCGAAGGTGCCGGCCACATCGTGCACGACCTTCCAGTGCGTTCCGACGGGAGATCGGTCGGGCTGGCGAGTCGTCCGTGGCGCCTCGATCCTCTGCCGTACGTGCTCTCCGCTGACGAGTTCTCATGGATCGAAGGCGCTGTCACACGCCGCATGCAGATGCTCGAAGCGTTACTCGACGATGTCTACGGCGAGCGGCGTTTGGTTTCTGACGGCATCATCGACCCCGCGAAACTCTGGGCGAGTCCCGGGTACCGCCTGTCTGCAGTCGGCGCCGCCTCGAGGCGTCACCAACGCCGCTGGCTGTCCTCGTATGCGGTCGACCTGGTCCGAACCGCCGATGGCGTGTGGTTCGCGATCGCTGATCACACCGACACGCCCGCTGGGCTCGGCTACACGCTCCTTGATCGCAGTGTGCTGACGCAGGTGGCCGACGTCGGAAACGACCTTCCGCAGACCATCGACTCGGCGCTCGCGCTGATGCGTAGAGCGCTCGTCGACTCGACCAGCGTCCAGGGCCCGCGCGTGGTGGTGCTCACCAGCGGCATCGATCATCCTGCGTACGTCGACCACTCCTACCTTGCGACGCAGATGGGCTTCAACATCGTCGAAGGGCCCGATCTCGTGGTTCGTGACGGGCAGCTGTGGCTACAAACGCTCGGAGGCCTCGAGCAGGTCGACGTCCTCCATCGGCGAATCGTGGATCGTCAGCTCGACCCGCTGGAGACAAACACATACGGTTCGGCGGGAATCCCGGCGGTGCTCTTGGCGGACGACGCCGGAACCCTCACGATGGGCAACGCCCACGGCACCGGCGTCATCGAAGACGCCGCACTGCTGGGCATGTGGGATCGTGCCGGGGCAGCGCTGACCGGTGAGGATCCATGGCTCCAGCTGAAGTCACCGCGGCTCGCTCAAGGGGGTACCCGCCTCGACGACGTTCTCGGTCGGCCGGCCGAACGTGTGCCCTGCTTCGTCGACGGGCGTGTGGTGGATCAGCCCATCGTGCTGCGCTTTCATGCTGTCGCGACCGACGATGGGATCGCTGTGGTCCCCGGAGGAAACGGAAGAGTCGTGGAGGCGCACGACGACCCGACCCTGCCGACACCAGCGCGGGCCAAGGATGTCTGGGTGCTGGGTGACGAGATCGCGTCGGCGCTGGTCACCGAAGCAAGATCAGCACCGCAGGTCGACTTCATCACGTCGGTGCCGACGCGAGCTGCCAACTCGCTGTACTGGCTCGGTCGCGCGTCCGAACGAGCCGAAGCAGTTGCTCGATCGATGCGCGTCATAGCGACAGCACCGCCGATCGCTGCGTGGTCGGGCAGAGCGACACCAGCCATGCAACTGCTCGCTGCCCTCACCGGAACCGAAGCGCCACTCCCGGTTCCGACCTCGCCAGCCGGAGCGCTCACCGAAGCTCGCAAGGTGGCAGTGGCCGCAGCCGCTGAATCCCTCGAGTTCCACATCGGATCGATGCTCGCTGAGTCGGCCAGCGTCCGCGAGTTCCTGTCGACCACGACGGGGCGAGTGCTCGGCGAAATGGTGGATACCCGAGTCCGTCTGCGTGCACGCCATGACGACGTCGACGCCCTCGATGCGGTGTTGCTCCAGCTCTCAGCGTTTGCAGGCCTGTGGAGCGAGAGCGTGGTCCGAGGCCCTGCGTGGTACTTCGGCGACTTCGCGAAGCGATACGAACGAGCATTGGTCGCCTTGGCCAGCGCAACCGTTGCGTCTCGGGTCGCAATCGATGCGGAGCTGTCCGACCTCGCTCGTCGACGTGGGCTCGAAGCTGTCCTTGCAGCGAATGACAGCCTGGTCGCATATCGGCGCCGCCATCGCAGTGACGTCGAGTTGGAAGCGGTGCTCGCACTCGTCCTGCACGATCAGCGCAACCCGAGGTCTGCAGCGGCTTCCATTGCCGGAATGGTCCGAAATGCATCGGCGATCGGGTGGACAGCTGGGATCGATCGCCTCGAGTCGGTCGCCTCCGATCTGGCAGGGTTCGGAACCGGTTCGTCGAGCGACCAACTGGACACCGCCGCCGACCGACTTCATGGGCTCGCGAAAGAGCTGACGGCCACACGCCTGATCGCTCCTCCGCATCCGACCCTCGTTCGTGCTCGTCTCGTCGATCCGGGAGCAGTTGCATGACTCGGTATCGGGTACGTCATCGCACGTCGTACGAATACGGCTTGCCGGTCAACGACGCCTACACGGTTGCGTGCCTCTTGCCGCGGGAACGGACCGTTCAGGACGTGATCACGTCGAAGGTCACCACCGCCCCCGAGCCCGACCAGTTCGTCGAGACCCGTGACGTGTTCGGGAACCGCGTCGTGCAACTCGGAGTTCACCACGTTCACGAGTCGTTCGAGATCGTTGCGGAGAGCGTGGTGGAAACGCGTGTGCAAACGCCTCCGACCACGACCCGGTCATGGGATGACGTCGCTGGTCAAGCTCGCGCGTTGCTCGGCCGGCGAGCCATTTCGGTGGGGCCGTACCGCGCTGCGACGGGACCGTCGACTCCGGTAGAGCGTGCAGATCTCCTCGCAGCCCTGGCGGCCAAGGTCTTTGTGCCCGGCCGCCCGATCGTGGAAGCGGTCACCGACTTGTCGCGAGAGATCTTCGAGACCTACGCGTTCGATCCGATGGCCACGGATTGGGCGACCCCGCTCGACACCGTGCTCGAGAAGCAGCGAGGTGTTTGTCAGGACTTCGCTCATCTGGCGACCTCGGTGATGCGCTCGGTCGGGCTGCCGGCGTCCTACGTGAGCGGCTACATCGAGACAGAACCGCCGCCGGGTGAAGTCAAATCGATCGGTGCCGATGCGTCGCACGCCTGGTGTTCGGTATGGACCGGGCCGGGCGACGACACGGGTGCAGGAACCGGTGGTTGGCTCGACTTCGATCCGACCAACCATCAGGTGCCGCCGACACGCCACGTCACGGTGGGGTGGGGTCGCGACTACGCCGACGTCGCTCCCGTCCGCGGGGTCGTTCTCGGCCCGAGCGCGCATCAGATCATGGACGTCGCTGTCGACGTCACCCGCCTCGACGAGGCGTCGCAGTCGCAATCGCAATCCCAATCTCAGTCGTAGACGCCGGTCCACCGGAGACAAGGAGCCACCATGGGTATCAACATCGCCATCGAGCACCGCACGAGCTATCGCTTCGATCGTGCCACCACGATCCATCCTCACGTGTTCCGGCTCCGCCCTGCGCCTCATTCGCGAACGCCGATCCTCGCGTACAGCATGACGGTCTCGCCGACGGACCACTTCATCAACTGGCAGCAGGACCCGTTCGGCAACTACCTGGCTCGCCTCGTCTTCAATGAACCGTCGGATCACCTCGACGTCACCGTCGACCTCGTGGCGGACATGACGGTCATCAACCCATTCGACTTCTTCGTGGACGAGTCGGCCGAGTCATTCCCGTTCATCTATGACCCTCAGACCCTTCGCGACTTGGACGCGTACCTGCGGCCGGCGTACCAGGCCGGTCCTCGGATGCGGAAGTGGCTCAGCGGTATCGACCTCTCCGCACGCGTCCCGATCAACGACTTTCTCGTCGGGATCAACCAGCGGCTCTACAACGACATCGGTTACTCGGTGCGCATGGAGCCGGGCGTGCAGCATCCGGAGGAGACCTTCGAGCGTGAGATCGGGTCGTGCAGAGATACCGGTTGGCTGCTGGTCGAGGCGCTGCGTCACCTCGGCCTCGCCGCTCGATTCGTGTCGGGCTATCTCGTGCAGCTCACGAGCGACCTCGAGTCCCTCGATGGACCGAGCGGGCCCGACGCTGACTTCACCGACCTGCACGCGTGGTGCGAGGTCTACGTTCCGGGCGCAGGCTGGATCGGCCTCGACCCGACTTCTGGGCTCTTCGCAGGCGAGGGCCACATCCCGCTGGCGTGCACGCCGCACCCCGTCTCGGCTGCGCCGATCACCGGGGCGACGAGCAAGACCGAGGTCGAGTTCGACTTCGCGAACATCGTCACCAGAGTCCGTGAAGACCCGCGCGTCACGTTGCCGTACACGACCGAGCAGTGGGCTGCGATCGATGCGCTCGGGGAGCGCGTGGATGAGCGCCTCGTGAAACATGACGTTCGGCTCACCATGGGTGGTGAGCCGACGTTCGTGTCGATCGACGACATGGAGGGCGCCGAGTGGAACACCGCAGCGGACAGCCCCGCGAAGCGGGCACTGGCGCATGACCTCACGGAACGCCTCCGCGATCGCTTCGCTCCCGGCGGGCTCGTGCAGTACGGCCAGGGCAAGTGGTATCCCGGCGAACCTCTCCCTCGATGGCAGATGGGGATCGTCTGGCGCCGTGATGGTGAGCCGTTGTGGAGTGAGCCGAAGTTGCTCGCCGACCCGTCCGTGCCCGGGAGTTCGACGACGTCCGACGCCCGGGCGGTGATCGCTGGGATCGCCGCCCGCTTCGGAATCGCAGCCGAGTCGGTCCTTCCGGCATACGAAGACCCCATCGAGCAGGTCTGGCAGGAAGCTCGCCTGCCGTCAGGCGAACCGCCGGCGGTCGACGTCGACGAAGCGGATGCGCTGGGTGAGCCGGACGCTCGCCGTCGACTGCTCGACCGCCTCAGCGGCTCGGCGTCGGACCCGGTGGGCTACGTCTTGCCGCTCCGACCCGACGAGGATTCAGATGGCTGGGCGACCACCGAGTGGACGCTGCGTCGAGGTCGGCTGTACCTCGTCGGCGGCGACTCGCCGATCGGTCTGCGCTTGCCCATCGACTCGCTGACGTGGCGATCGTTCCCGTCACCGTTCGAGCGTTCTCCGTTCGAATCGCGAAGCGTGCTGCCCCAACCGGGTGTGATGCCCGAACCCATTCGATCCGATCGGCGCAGCTTCACGGATCCGGCAGCGGTCGACCCTGCGGCACCGACCGCCATCGCAGTCGAGGAACGCGACGGCCACGTGCACGTCTTCCTCCCGCCGCTCGAGTCCGCCGACCGGGCGATCGAGTTGTTGAACGTGATCGAAGCAGTCGCAGCAGAGAACGAATTGCCGGTCGTGGTGGAGGGGTACCCGATCCCGCGGGACCCGCGTCTCGACTCGCTCATGGTCACACCCGATCCCGGCGTGATCGAAGTCAACGTGCAACCGACGGCGACGTGGGCGGAGCAGAAGGCCGTCGTCGAGACGATCTACGAAGAAGCTCGACAGGCGCGACTCGGCACCGAGAAATTCGATCTCGACGGAAGCCACACCGGTACCGGCGGAGGCAACCACGTCACGCTCGGCGGAGCGACGGCAGCAGACAGCCCGCTGCTGCGGCGCCCTGACCTTCTCCGGAGCATGGTCACGTACTGGCAGCACCATCCGTCGCTGTCGTTCTTGTTCTCGGGGCAGTTCATCGGTCCGACCAGCCAGGCCCCGCGCGTCGACGAGGGACGTGCGGACACGCTGTACGAACTGGAGGTCGCGTTCGCCGAGCTCGAACGAGCGAGCACCGGTGCGGGCGACGACTCGCAGGTTGCTCCGCCGTGGATCGTCGATCGTCTCTTGCGTCACCTGCTCGTCGACCTGACCGGCAACACGCACCGGTCCGAGTTCTGCATCGACAAGCTGTTCAGCCCCGACTCGGAGCGCGGCCGCCTCGGCATCCTCGAGTTGCGTGCCTTCGAGATGCCGCCCCACGAACAGATGGCACTCGTCCAGGCCCTGCTCGTTCGCTCTCTCGTCGCGCGCTTCTGGGAAGCGCCGTACTCGGGCGAATTGGTGCGATGGGGGACCGAGCTGAACGACCGGTTCATGTTGCCGCACTTCGTCCGCTCCGACATCCACGACGTGGTCGCCGACCTCAACGCCCACGGGATCGAGTTCTCGTCGAGCTGGTTCGACCCGTTCCTCGAGTTCAGGTTCCCCCTGATCGGTGAAGCCGTCGTCACCGGCGGCCGCAGCGACGGAGAAGGTGGGGGAGAGGTGCGCCTGGAGGTCCGGCGAGCGATCGAACCGTGGCATGTGCTCGGCGAAGAGTCATCGGGAACCGGTACATCTCGCTACGTGGACAGCTCCGTCGAGCGTCTTCAGGTCCAGGTCGACGGCATCAACCCACAGCGGCACATCGTGACCTGCAACGGCATCCCAATGCCGCTGCGAACGACTCGTACGGAAGGCACGAGCGTCGCAGGGGTCCGCTTCAAGGCGTGGGCCCCGTGGTCAGCGCTCCACCCGACGATCGACAAGACGCCGACCCTCCACTTCGATGTGGTGGATCGATGGAGCAAGCGGTCGCTCGGTGGAGCGACGTACCACGTTGCCCATCCGGGTGGGCGTGGATACGACGCCTTTCCGATCAACGCCGCGGAGGCAGAAACGCGGCGAGGGAGCCGCTTCGTCGCCCGCGACCACACGCCGGGCACGATCGACGTCTCGGCGCTCGACGCGATGGCTGCGAACATTCCGAACGAGCACCCGCGGACACTCGACCTGCGCAAGTTCGCCGGACTCCTCTGAGGCCGTCCGACGCGGATTCGACTCGGACGAAGACGGGTACCGTCGCGTCGTGAGGTCGTTCCAGTGTTCGGTGTGTTCCCAGGTCTTGTTCTTCGACAATTCGCGATGCCTGCAGTGCGACTCCGACCTCGGCTACGAGCCCGTCTCGGGACACCTCGACGTCATCAGCCTGCGGGAGTCGGCGGCATCGAACGAGGTGGTATTCGGTCGCACCGAAGCAGGCGACGGCGACAGACTTCAACGATGCGCCAACAGGACCGTGGCGTCGTGCAACTGGCTCGTGGCGATCGATGTCCCCGACGGCCTGTGTGCCAGCTGTCGGCTCACGACCGTGCGTCCGAACGACGCTGATGCCGCGGCCCTCGCCGATTTTGCATTCGCCGAGTCAGCGAAGCGTCGGCTCCTTCACCAACTCAACGCACTCGGCCTCGAAATCGTCGGCAAAGAGGACGACCCTGATCGAGGCGTCGCGTTCGAGTTTCGGTCGTCGAGCACCGAGCTGGTGACGACAGGGCACGACGGAGGAGTGATCACGCTGGACCTCTCCGAAGCCGATGACGCCCACCGTGAGCAGGTGCGCCAGGATCTCGGTGAGCCGTATCGCACGGTCCTCGGGCACCTTCGCCACGAGATCGGCCACTACTTCTGGCCACGTCTGGTCGTGGACGCCGGCCACACCGAGGAGTTCCGTGCGTTGTTCGGCGACGAGACCGTTTCCTATCAGGCTGCGCTGGACAGCCACTATGCGGGCGATGCCTCGGCGGAATCGCCGTCGGTTGCGGCATGGGTTGATACGCACGTGAGCGAGTACGCCACCATGCACCCGTGGGAGGACTGGGCGGAGACGTTCGCTCACTACCTGCACATCCGCGCC
Source organism: uncultured Ilumatobacter sp. (assembly GCA_938044705.1). Lineage (GTDB taxonomy): Bacteria > Actinomycetota > Acidimicrobiia > Acidimicrobiales > Ilumatobacteraceae > Ilumatobacter_A. The sequence goes on from CALIOL010000304.1 coordinate 10,733, forward strand.
GGGCTGGACTCGGCGAACTCGTTCGGTTTCGTCTTGGGCGAGCCTGCGCTCAGCGCCTCGCGTGACGCGCTTGCTGATGGTTCCGGGGTCTCGGTGGGGCCGATGGTCCAGGCGTGGCTCGGGACCACGTTGGTGATGAACGCGATGTCACGGTCGCTTGGTACGGGAAACCACTACCCGTTCGTTCTGTCGCCCACCGTGATCCAGAAGCTGGACTTCGTCCATCGGTTGGTCACTTCAGCAGCGGTGAGCGTTGCGGACGGACCCGTACCTGACGTCGCCACGGTCGACGACGTGACCTGAGCGGGCAGAGGCCCAGCTACTGGCCGGAGTGGAGCTCGGCGTTCAGTTCGCCCCACGATTTCGTGCGTGGGCGAGCGATGACCTGCCCGGTCTGGCCGTCGCGGATGTACAGGAGCCCACCGAGTCCGGAGAGCTCCCGCGCCTTCTTGACGCCATCGGGGGTCGTGACGGGCGTCGCCGCTGTGACGTACAGGCCGGCTTCGACGACACAGTCGTCGCCGAGGCTGATGCCGATGCCGGCGTTTGCGCCGAGCAGGCAGCGCTCACCGATCGACACGACCTCGGTGCCGCCACCGGAGAGTGTTCCTTGGATCGAGGCGCCGCCGCCCACGTCCGACCCGTCGCCGACGATCACGCCTGCGCTGATGCGACCTTCGACCATCGAGGTGCCGAGCGTTCCGGCATTGAAGTTGCAGAAGCCTTCGTGCATCACCGTGGTGCCCTCGGCGAGGTGAGCACCGAGACGGACGCGATCGGCATCCGCGATGCGAACGCCCGAGGGAACGACGTAGTCGGTCATGCGAGGAAACTTGTCGAGTCCGTGCACCGACAGCACACCGCCGGTCTTCTTCACTGCGAGACGAACATCGTCGAGGTCCTTGATCGCGACCGGACCGAGGTTCGTCCACGCCACATTGTTCAGCGCCCCGAACGTGCCGTCCATCACGATCGAGCGGGGCTCGGCAAGGCGATGCGAAAGCAAGTGGAGACGAAGGTACGCATCCTCAGGCGACCCAGGGGCCTCATCGACGTCGATCGAAATGCGGACCGGCCGAATCGTCACGCCACGCACTTCGTCGGTCGTGTCGCGCATCCCGAGCTTCGCTTCGATGTCGCTCCAGAAGACCGAATCGCCGCCCTCATCTGCGCCGAACTCGCCCCACCCGAGCCATCGGTACCAGGTGTCGAGCGTGGCGCCCTGTGAATCGATCGTTGCGAGGCCTGCGCCCCATGCCATCCGTGTCATGGGGCGGATCGTAACCGTCAGGCTTCGGGGCGCAGCGTGGGGAAGAGGATGACTTCCTTGATGCTGTCGACACCGGCCAGCAGCATCGCCAGGCGGTCGATACCGATGCCCAGGCCGCCGGTCGGCGGCATGCCGTACTCGAGCGCTCGGATGTAGTCCTCGTCCACCGAGCCTGCTTCGGCGTCACCGGCGTCTTTGGCTGCCTGTTCTTCTTCGAAGCGGGCGCGTTGTTCGACAGGATCGTTGAGCTCGGAGTATCCGTTGGCGAGTTCGCGACCGTCGACGAAGAGCTCGAAGCGTTCCGTGAGGTGCGGGTCGTTGCGGTCGACCCGGGCCAGCGGGGAGATCTCCACCGGGTGGCCGGTGACGAAGGTGGGGCGCACGATCGACGACTCGGCGGTCTGCTCGAACAGCTCCTCGATGATCTTGCCCGAACCCCAACGTTGTTCGCAGAACACGTCGTGATCGGCAGCGATCTTGCGTGCGGCCTCGACGGGCATCGAGGGGTGGAGCTCGACGCCGGTCCCTTCGGATGCGTAGTCGATCATCCGCTTGCGTGGCCAGGCCTCGGCGAGGTCGACCGATTCGCCTCGAATCTCGACCACGGTCGTCCCCAGCGCATCGCGTGCGGCCGTGGTGATCAGTTCCTCGGTCAGATCCATGACGTCGTTCCAGTCACCGAACGCCTGGTACGACTCCATCATCGTGAACTCTGGGTTGTGACGAGTGGAGACGCCTTCGTTGCGGAACGTGCGTGCGATCTCGTAGACCCGCTCCATCCCACCGACGATCAAGCGCTTCAGATACAGCTCGACGGCGATACGCAGATAGAGCGGCATGTCGAGTGCGTTGTGATGCGTCGTGAAAGGCCGAGCGTGCGCCCCGCCGACCTCCGGGTGGAGCACCGGGGTCTCGACTTCGATGAAGCCGTGTGAAGCGAGGGTTCGACGAAAGCTGGCGACCGTCTCGTGGCGGATCTCGAAGTTCCGGCGAGCGTCCTCGTTGACGATCAGGTCGGCGTAGCGCTGGCGGAATCGCGTGTCGACGTCGGTCAGGCCGTGCCACTTGTCCGGGAGCGGTCGGACCGCCTTGGACAGCAGCACCAAGGTCTCCGGCTTGACCGAGAGCTCACCCTTGCGAGTCGTCATGACGGTGCCGACGACACCGACCCAATCGCCGAGATCGAGGCGCTTGATCGCGTCGAACTCGTCGTCGCCGACCACCGCCTTCGAGATGAAGAGCTGGATGTCTCCGGAGCGGTCGCGGATGGTCGCGAAGATCAGCTTCCCCGAGTCCCGCTTGAGCATGATGCGCCCAGCGACGGACACGGGGTCCTCGGTCTCGACGCCGGCTTCGAGCGTTCCCCACGCTTGGCGCACCTCGTCGAGGGTGTGCGTTCGATCGAATCGGTACGGGTACGGCTCCGTCCCAGAATCGCGCAGTTCGTCGAGGAGGGCGAGGCGACGGGACTTCTCGGCCTCGAGGCCGCTTCCTGTGGCCTCCGTCGCGTCGTCCGTCGGTGCTTCGGGGGTCACGTCACTCACGACTCAGTGACGGTAGCCATCCGCGCGGCCCAGAGAAACACGGAATCCGAATCGCGTAGATCAGCTCCCGGGCTGTCCCCAGAGTTTTCCCGGATGACACCGAGGTCGCGTCATCTGTTCGTAACATGTCGCCGTGATCGCTGCCTCTCCCGCTCGCCGTCGCTTTGCGCTGGTCTCTGCGCTCTTCGCGTTGGCGATACCCACGGTGGTCGCAGCCACCGTCGCTCAGATCGACACCGGTGGCGCAACGGTGTCGGAGCAGGCGGTGCGGCTCGAAGCGCCGGTGGGTGACATCGTCACCGTGTACAACAGCGGTGAGCTTTCCACGAACACCGAGGCTGCAGCGGTCGCTGCGGCGCAGCAGGCCGGCGCCGACTTCACCATTCGTCAGGCGGCGTCGATCGCGATGCAGCGAATCACCAGGGGAGATGCGACCGTTCAAGAGGCGCCGGCAACGATGTCGATTCCGATGGGCACCACGGTGTTCGATGCTGACGTCATCGGCACCATCATGGGACGGGACGCATCTGCTGCCGTTTCGGCCACGTCGCTGGTGATGAGTAGCGGCACCGCAGCGCTGCGCGGCGCAGAGGCCGGAGACGTGGTCACACTGCGCTCGGCCTTCGGCGCCGAAGTCGACTTCGCCATCGGCGCCGTCATCGCCGACGAGATCACCGGCGGCACCGAGTTGTTGATCACGCCCGAAGGCGCTCAACGTCTCAACCTGAGTCGCAAGAGCAGCGTCGTCATGTGGGGCTTCGAGTCGCGAGAAGCGATGAACCAGGCCCTGAGCGACAACGGCCTGGTTTCCACGAGCATCAGGATCCGCCGCAGTTGGGATCCGTTCGACCCGGACTCTGGTCTCGGGATGGCACGAACCAAGGAGCTCCTGGGCGAATTCGCGTACCGGGTCAACGCCAACGGCTCGGTCACCCAGGAGGCGTCGTGGCAAGCCGCGAACCTGCCGTCGGGGCGTCGAAGCATCGGGATCGGCATCGTCGCTCGATGCCATCTCGTGATCGAACCCGCGCTTGAGGCGGCCTTCGCAGAGATCGCCCAACGGGGTCTGCACACCGTGTTCGACGTCGGTGACGCGAACAGCGCCGGCGGCTGCCACAACCCACGCTTCAACCGTCTTGCGAACAGCTCGTCGATCGGGTTCCTGTCGCGACATTCGTGGGGCATGGCGATCGACACCAACACCGTTGGCTCGTGCCAAGGATGCGCACCACCCAACATCGCGACTCGGACCGGCGGGTGCGAGGCCGTGAGAATTCTCCGCAAGCACGGCTTCGCCTGGGGTGGCAACTACCTGACCCCCGACGGCATGCACTTCGAGTACGTCGGCGAACCTCGAGATCAGCTGCCGTATCCCTCGCGGTATTGCCCCAACATCGTCGACGACTCCGTTGGGAGTGACACGCTCGTGATCACGCAACGGGCGACCCTCTTCGACGACGCAGGGATCAGCCCCGAGTAGCCGCCGTCCGACGGCGAATGGCTCTAGCCTCGGACCTGTGCCAGAACGTTTCGTGATTCTCGGTGGTGGGCCTGCGGGCAACGTCGCCGCAACGTACGCCGCAAGGATGGGGGCCGAGGTCACCGTCGTCGAACGCGATGTCATCGGCGGTGCTGCGCACCTGTGGGATTGCATTCCGTCGAAGTCGATGATCGCCACCGGCGGCGCCATGAGCTTCATGCGCCGCTCGGAGGGAATGGGTCTCGAGCACGAGACGCCCGCAATCGACACGGACGCGCTCACCTCGCGTATCGGGCGGATCAAGGACAACATGGCCGGAAACACGACGCAGCTCCTCGAGAGCCAGGGCGTGCGATTGCTGCGCGGCGTCGGAACGTTCACGGGGCCTCACGAAATGGCTGTCACCACCGCTGACGGTTCAGTCGAGACGCTCGAATTCGATTCCGCTCTCGTCTCGACGGGTTCACGACCGCGGGTGCCGGAGTGGTGCCACCCAGACGGCGAGCGAATTCTCACGACCCGTGACTGCTACCCGCCCACCGTGTTCCCCGAGAGCGTCACCGTCGTCGGGTCCGGCGTGACCGGTGTGGAGTTCGTCCACATGTTCTCGTCCTTTGGGTCCGAGGTCACGCTCGTGGTCAGCCGCCAGCAGGTTCTTCCGGGCAAGGACCCTGAAGTCGCTGCTGTCCTCGAGCAGGAGTTCATGGACCGTGGCGTCAAGCTGTTGATGGGAGCCCGAGCCGAGAGCATCGAACGCGTCGATGCCGACGGCAACCCGGACCCGGATGGGGACCAGGTCGTCGTCCGGTGTGACGACGGCCGTTCGGTGACCTCGTCACACGCGGTGCTCGCCATCGGTTCGATTCCGAACACCGCCGACATCGGTCTGGAATCCACCGGCGTCGTCGTGAACAAGTGGGGCTACGTCGACGTCAACCATCATTGCGTCACGAATGTGGACCACATCTACGCCGCTGGTGACATCAGCGGCAAGCTTCCCCTGTCGTCGGTTGCGTCGATCCAGGGTCGCAAGGTGGCAGAACACGTGATGGGCTTGCACACGCGTAGCCACCGCCACCTCGACTACGACAAGGCCGCCTCGGCGATCTTCACCGAACCCGAGATCGCCGACGTCGGTGTCGCCGAAGCGGAAGCCTTTGCATCGGGCCGCAAGATTCGGGTCACGAAAGTTCCGTTCTCGGCGACGGCGAAGGCGATGATCAACAACGACACGCGAGGTTTCGTGAAGATCATCTCCGATCCTGCGACCGGGGTCATCCTCGGTGGGTCGATCGTCGGTCGCCACGCAGCAGAGCTGATCTCGGTGATCGCGGTCGCCGTCACCGCCAACCTGACGGTGACGGATCTGCTCGAGAGCATCCTGGTGCACCCAGCGCTCAGCGAAGCGCTGGCCGAAGCAGCCGAGTAGTCCGGCGCCCGCAACCGGCGTCAGCGAGGCTGCTCTATTCGATCACGGCGAGCACGTCGCCGCCGCCAACGGTGTCGCCCGCCGCAACCTTGATCTCCTTGACCGTTCCGGCCGTCTCGGCGTTGATCTGATTCTCCATCTTCATCGCCTCGAGGACGAGAATCCCGGCGCCGGCTTCGACCTCTTGGCCGACTTCGACGAGGACCTTGACGATCGTGCCCTGCATCGGAGCCTCGATCGACCCGGATGCTGCGCCGCCGCCGCCTGAAGCCGCTCGCTTCTCACGCTTCTTGGCTGGAGCAGCGCCTGCGGCGGCCACGACCGGTTGATCGGGGACCCACATCGAGACGTCGAAGCGTTTGCCGTTCACCTCGACGGTGGTGTCGCGTCGCACGAGGTCCGGAGCATCGTCATCGTCGCTCGCCGGCGCCGCAGGTGTGGTGACGATCCCCGAGAGATCCAAGGTGTTCTCCACCCACTTCGTCGAGAACGTCATGGCCGCGAAGTCGGGGTGCTTGAGGATCGCGAGGTCGGCAGGGATGGTCGTCGCAACGCCTTCGACGACGAGTTCGTCGAGGGCCCGAATCGCTCGGGCAATCGCTACCTCTCGGGTGCGGCCCCACACGATCAGCTTGCCGACCAGGTTGTCGTAGAACTGGCTGATCTCGTCGCCCGACAGGTATCCGGTGTCCCAACGCACGCCGAAGCCGTCCGGTGGGATGACCTTGGTGATCGGGCCGGGCGCCGGAAGGAACTTTCCGCCGGCGGGATCCTCGGCGTTGATGCGGATCTCGATCGAGTGGCCACGCCGTGACGCGTCGACCTGCTCCTGTGTCATTGGGAGCTCTTCGCCAGCCGCGACTCGGATCTGCCACTCGACGAGATCGATGTCGGTGATCATCTCGCTGACACAGTGTTCGACCTGAAGGCGGGTGTTCATCTCCAAGAAGAAGAACTCGCCGTCTTGGTAGATGAACTCGACGGTGCCGGCGCCGTAGTAGCCGACGGCCTTGGCCGCCTTGACCGCGGCTTCACCCATGGCTTCTTCGAGACCGTCCGGCAGCATGGGTGCCGGTGCTTCTTCGATCAGCTTCTGGTGACGGCGCTGGGCCGAGCAGTCGCGGCTCGAGATCCACACACAGTTGCCCTGCTTGTCCCCGACGAGTTGGATCTCCACGTGGCGCGGCCAGGTGAGATACCGCTCGATGTAGACCTCGTCACGCCCGAAGAAGCTCTTCGCTTCGCGCTGGGCGGATGCGAGCGCATTGTCGACTTCGTCGGCGCTCTCCACGACCTTCATGCCTCGGCCGCCACCTCCGAACGCTGCCTTGATCACGAGCGGCCAACCGTGTTCGTTCCCGAAGTCACGAATCTCGTCGGGGCCAGTGGCGAACTCGGTCGTCCCCGGCACGATCGGCGCACCACCGCGAATCGCCGCTTGGCGACTCGACACCTTGTCGGACATCTCGTCCATCGACTCCGGCGGCGGCCCGATGAACTCGACTCCCATCGCCGCAACGGCGCGAGCGAAGTCGGGGTTCTCGCTGAAGAAGCCGTACCCAGGGTGCACAGCGTCCGCTCCGCTCGTGCGGATGGCGTCGATCAGCTTGTCTTGGTCGATGTAGCTCTCCGCCGCAGTCGAGCCGCCCAGGGCGTACGCCTCGTCAGCGAGCCGTACGTGGAGCGCATCTCGGTCGAGTTCGGAGTAGACGGCGACGGTCTCGATTCCCATCTCGCGGGCTGCACGGATGACTCGAACGGCGATTTCGCCTCGGTTGGCGATCAGGATCTTCTTGAGCACAACTGCAAATGTAGGTGCCGTGACCGAGGGAAAAGGCATTCGTCGAACAAACGAATCCGGCGATCACCGGTGGACCGTGCGAACGGTGGCCGAGACGGGGAGCACGAACGCAGACGTCCTGGCTGCGCTCGACCGCGGCGAGTCGCTCGGAGCGACCGTGCTCCGCACGGACTACCAGACCGCTGGGAGAGGACGGATGGACCGAACGTGGGACGCTCCACCGGGGTCGAATCTCCTCGCTTCGCTCTGTTTCGATGACGTGCCCGCCCAGCCTGCCGAACTCACACAAGCAGTCGGCGTCGCGGCCGTTCGTGCCGTCGACAGGCTGAGTGCGCTCCGCGAGGTCAGCGACTCGGCGCCCCAGGCCGGCCTGAAATGGCCGAACGACGTGCTCTTGGGCGATGCGAAGCTGGCGGGCGTTTTGGCGCAGCGCTCGGCGCACGGTCCGGTGGTGGTGGGGATCGGACTGAACGTGGGGTGGGCTCCGGAGCATGGAGCGTGTCTGGCTCGCGAGCTCGGCGTCGACATCGATCCGGCGCGCTTTCTCGACCTCGTCCTCATCGAGCTCGACGAGCATCTCGGAGACGACACCGCCACTCGCCGCGAGGGGTACGTCAGCAGGCTTCACACGCTCGGGCGGACCGTTCGAATTCAACGTCCGATCGGCGACGATGTGGTCGGAGTGGCAGAGGGAGTCGACGAATCGGGCCGCCTCCTGGTTCGATTGCGAGGCAGCGGCAACGTCGAGGCGATCGATGTCGGTGACATCGTGCACCTTCGAACTCCGTCGATTGACCAGTGACAGGCGACGGAGGGGTCTAGCGTCGTCTCGATGTACGAAACCCCCGTCGGACCTGACGAGTCGGTTCGCGAGCGCCCCCGACGGCGAACGTCCGCGCCGCTCGGCGTTCTGTTCGCACTGGTGGTCGCAGCAGCTGGTTCCGTCGGCGCGATCTCGGCATTCGAACGCTCGACCGGCGAAATCGCGGAGATCGAGGACTTCGACGTCACCGAACTCGCACCGGTCGACGGCCCGGCGGTCAACTATCTGCTGATCGGCTCGGACAGTCGTGAAGGTGTCGATCCGAATGCGCCCGATGCCGCTGTCGTCGGGGACGTGTCGGGGCGACGCAGCGACACGATCATCATTCTTCGCCAGGAGGAGGATGGCAACGGTGCGGCAATGCTGAGCCTGAACCGCGACCTGTGGGTCACCCATGCGGACACCGAACGCCAACAGCGGATCAACGCTGCGTACAACCGAGGTGCGGACGTCCTCGCAGCAACGGTCACCCGCGAGTACGGCATCCCGATCAACCATGTCGTCGACATCGACTTCGTCGGCTTCCAATCGCTCGTGGAAGCAATCGGGGGCGTCACGATCTGCTTCGAGTTCGAAACCCGAGACGTGGGAAGTGGCCTTGCCCAACCCGCTGGCTGCAACGTGCTCGACGGTGTGCAGGCACTCGCCTACGCCCGCGGCCGCAGCTACGAAGAACTCCGTGATGGTGAGTGGCGACGAGATCCGACCGCGGACATCGGGCGGGTGCTGCGCCAGCAGAACTTCTTGCGGATCGCCGTCGACGAAGCGTTGAACAAACTGGGAGATGACCCCTCGGTGGTCCGTGAGCTCCTTGATGCAGCATCGGACTCGCTGCTGCTCGATCCGAATCTCGACCCGATCTCCGCTGCCGGAACCCTCAGAAAGGCATTCGGTTCCGGGTTGACCACGTACACGCTGCAGGCCGAAGGAGCCAACATCGACGGCAACTCGGTGCTCCTCGCACTCGACACGCCCGAGAACACCGCAGTGCTGGAGTACTTCCGCGGCAACGCCGGGCTCCCAGCGAGCGCCACGACGATCCCCGAGTGATCGGCGTCGACGAGGTCGGCCGTCAGAAGCGGTCGGGCTGATGTGCGAACTCTGGCGCCACAGCGTCTCGCTCCGACAACGTCGGTTCGTCGACTCCTTCGAGCTGGGGCCACTCGATTCCGAGCTGGGTGTCGTTCCAGCGGATACTCCGCTCTGATTCAGCGGAGTAGCGCGCTGTGACCTTGTACGTGAGATGAACGTCCGGCGTGAGCGTCATGAACCCGTGAGCGAACCCGATCGGCACGAGGAGTTGATTGCCGGTCTCGGCACTCAACGTGCGGGTCACGTGGCGGCCGAAGGTTGACGAACCCTCACGAATGTCGACTGCGACGTCGAAGATCGCGCCGCGCACGACACGTACGAGCTTGTCCTGTGCACACGAGGGCAACTGGTAGTGCAGCCCGCGGATCGTCCCAACGGTTGCGGAGAACGACTCGTTGTCCTGAACGAAATCGAGGTCGATGCCCGCCGCCACGAAGAGGTCGTGGCGGTACGACTCGCTGAACCACCCTCGGTTGTCGCCGAAACGCTTGGGATGAATCTCGATGACGTCGGGGATCTCGGTGGGGATGAACTCCATGGGGTCAGCCCGCCAATCCGCGTCGGTCGCTGGCGCCGCCGGCCCGGAGCGGGCCCCACCACGCCTCATTGTCGAGGTACCACTGGACGGTCGCCCGCAGACCTGTCGCGAACGTGTGCTGGGGCGTCCAACCGAGCTCGCGTTGGATCTTGCGCTGGTCGATCGCGTATCGCTGGTCGTGGCCAGGTCGATCGGCGACGAACGTGATCAGCGATCGTCGTGATTCGCTCGACGGAAGCGGTACCGCCAATTCATCGACCAGATCGCAGATCGATTCCACGACTGCGAGATTGGTCTGCTCCGACTTGCCGCCGATGTTGTAGGTCTCTCCCGGAATGCCGGATTCGACCACCGTCACCAGTGCCGCAGCATGGTCCTCGACGTGCAGCCAGTCTCGGATCTGTTGGCCGTCGCCGTAGACCGGGAGCGGTTCACCGAGCAACGCCCTGATCGTGACCAGCGGGATGAGCTTTTCGGGGAAGTGATACGGGCCGTAGTTGTTCGAGCAGTTCGTGACGAGGACCGGAAGCCCGTACGTCTCACCCCACGCCCGCACCAGGTGATCGGAGCCGGCTTTGCTGGCAGAGTACGGAGACCGGGGGTCATACGGTGTGGTCTCGGAGAAGCCGGGATCCTCTGGCCCGAGCGACCCGAAGACCTCATCGGTGGAGATGTGGTGGAACCGTTGAACGCCTGCCACTCGCGCGGCTTCGAGCATCGTGTACGTGCCGACGAGATTCGTCTGGACGAACGCGCCGGGACCGTCGATCGACCGGTCGACGTGCGACTCCGCGGCGAGGTGCATGACGACATCGGGTTCGTGTTCGGCGAAGATCGACGTGATGCGATCGACATCGCAGATGTCACCCTGCTCGAACGTATGACGTGGGCTGTCCGCTGCCGCTTGCGTGCTTCCGTTGGTCGCTGCGTAGGTCATCTTGTCGACATTGACGACGTCGTGCTCGGTCTCCCCAATGAGGTGGCGCACCACGGCCGACCCGATGAATCCCTTGCCGCCCGTCACGAGCACCTTCATCGCTGGGCTCCTTCCAGGCGCTCGAGCAGGTATTGGCCGTAGGTGTTCTTCTCCATTGCGACCCCGGCAGCGTGCATCGTCGCGTCGTCGATCCAGCCTTGCTCCCACGCGATTTCCTCGAGGCAAGCGATCTGGCGATTCTGTCGGTGCTGGATGACCCGTACGAACTCGGACGCTTCGACCATCGAGTCGAAGGTGCCGGTGTCCAGCCATGCGTATCCGCGATCGAGCTGCGAGACGCGCAGTTCGCCTCGCTGCAGGTACCAGTCGATGACCGAAGTGATTTCGAGTTCGCCGCGCGGTGACGGTTCGACGCCTGCAGCTGCTTCGACGACTCGTTCGTCGAAGTAGTACAGACCGGTGACCGCCCAATGCGAGCGCGGCGCATCGGGCTTTTCCTCGATCGAAACCGCCATCCCGTCTTCATCGAGTTCGACGATGCCGTACCGCTCAGGGTCCTTGACGTGGTAGCCGAACACCGTCGCCCCCGCGGGCTCGTTGGCTGCGGTTCGCACAGCGTCCGAGAGACCGGCGCCGTAGAACAGGTTGTCGCCCAAGACCAGGGACGCTCCCTGGCCGTCGAGAAAGTCGGCGCCGATGATGAACGCCTGAGCCAGTCCCTCCGGCTTGGGTTGGACGGCGTAGCTCAACTCGAGGCCCCATCGGCTCCCGTCACCGAGTAGTCGCTCGAACGCTTGGCGATCCTCCGGGGTCGTGATGATGAGGACCTCCCGCAACCCGGCGAGCATGTGAATCGACAGCGGGTAGTAGATCATCGGCTTGTCGTACACTGGCAGCAGCTGCTTCGAGGTGCCGAGCGTGACCGGGTGGAGACGAGAACCAGTGCCTCCGGCGAGAACGATGCCTTTCATGGCGTGGAGGCTAGACCTACGCAGGCGTGTTGTGAGGAATGCATGCAAACGCCTTCGTTCTGCGCATCGCTCGTAGTATCGACGCAATGACAACGATCGTGACGGGAGCGGCAGGGCAGCTCGGCAAGGACGTGCAGATCGCACTGGCCGGCGCAGACCGCGATGCGATCTCGTTCGTTCGGGCAGAGCTGGACCTCACCGAGGCGGCGGTAACGCGTCGCGTTCTGGTCGAA
>CALIOL010000305.1 GCA_938044705.1 uncultured Ilumatobacter sp.
CCATCGGCGCGCTGCGTTCAGCTGGGATCGTGACATCGCAAGACGGTCTTCATCACCTCGACGTCGAAGCCTTGCGGTCGATCGCCGGCGAACTCGAGGATCCAGCCCTTCCGATGGACCCGGCGATCGGCTACGGGATGAACGATGAGGAACGCGAGGTGCTCGCTCGCTACTTCGAGGGTCGGACGTTGACTTCGGTACCGACGTCGCGTGCGAAACGAATGATCGTGCTGGAGCGCCTCGCGTTGGAGTTCGACGTCGGCCAGAAGTATCCCGAGCGCGAGGTCAACTCGATCCTGGGAGCGTTTCACCCGGACTGGTCGACGTTGCGCCGCCATCTCGTCGACGAGGGAATGCTCGATCGCGAGCAGAACGTCTACTGGCGCAGCGGTGGCCGGGTCCCAGGGGTGTATCGCGGCTGAGCACCGGTGAGTCTGCGGCGGCCTCTGGGCGACCGAGCCTCACCGCGAGCCGGAGCGCAGTCGCAGCGGTGAGTCTGCGGCGGCCCCTGAGCGACGGAGACTCACCGCGAGTGGGGTGCGGGAGGAGCGGGTGACCATCGCTGGTCTCGCTGGTACCATAGATCGTTGCGTTTCTCACCCTGAGTGCGCACGCCCGCTCCCATGAGCTTGCGTTCATCGATCCGTTTCTGAAAGCCCGATTCCCTTGACCGACACCACAGCACCCGACACCATCGAAGAGAACCCGGAAGCCACCCCGGCAGCCGCCTCCGACAGTGGTTTCGGAACCTTCGATTCCGAAGGAAACTACACCCCGCGCGAGATCATCTCCGATGACCTCGGCATGTCCTTCGAAGAAGCCATTTCCGGCACCATGGTGGAGGTCGAAGACGGCCAGATGGTGAACGGCACCGTCGTCAAGATCGACAAGGACGAAGTCCTCCTCGACATCGGCTACAAGAGCGAGGGTGTCATCCCGAGCCGCGAGCTGAGCATCCGCAACGACGTCGACCCCGGCGAAGTCGTCGGCATCGGCGAGACCATCGAAGCGCTGGTCCTCACGAAGGAAGACAAAGAAGGCCGCCTCGTCCTCTCCAAGAAGCGTGCGCAGTACGAGCGTGCCTGGGGCGACATCGAGGAGAAGAAGGAAAACGACGAAGTCGTTTCCGGCCCGGTCATCGAAGTCGTCAAGGGCGGACTCATCGTCGACATCGGTCTGCGTGGCTTCCTGCCCGCATCGCTCGTCGAGCTCCGTCGTGTCCGTGACCTCGCTCCGTACATCGGCACGCAGGTTCACGCCAAGATCATCGAACTCGACAAGAACCGCAACAACGTCGTTCTGTCCCGTCGCGCCTACCTGGAAGAGAACCAGAAAGAGACCCGCGACCAGTTCCTCAACAACCTCAAGGTCGGAGAAGTCCGCGAAGGAACCGTGTCGAGCGTCGTGTCGTTCGGTGCGTTCGTCGACCTCGGCGGCATGGACGGACTCATCCACGTTTCCGAGCTGTCCTGGAAGCACGTGGACCACCCAGGCTCGGTCGTCACCGTCGGTGACCCGGTCAAGGTGCAGGTCCTCGACGTCGACTTCAGCCGTGAGCGCATCAGCCTCTCGCTGAAGGCAACGCAGCAGGATCCGTGGCAGGAGTTCGCCGAAGGCCACCAGGTCGGACAGCTCGTCTACGGCCGAGTCACCAAGTTGGTTCAGTTCGGTGCATTCGTGCAGGTCGGCGACGGTATCGAGGGCCTCGTGCACATCTCGGAGATGTCGGCACACCACGTCGACAGCCCCGAACAGGTCGTCACGCCTGGCGAGGAACTGTGGGTCAAGATCATCGATCTCGACCTCGCACGTCGTCGTATCAGCCTCTCGATCAAGCAAGCCGCCGAAGGCGGCGAGCTCGCAGCTGAATACCGCGAGCACTTCGAGATCGACGCCGCCGGTAACTACGTGCAGGGTGAAGCATCGGCCGAGGCCGAGGCTGCCTGGAGCGAGTACTACGGCGACGATTCCGAGGGAACGGCCGAAGCCGCCGAAGAAGCTCCGGCTGCAGAAGAAGCTCCCGCTGCGGAAGAAGCTCCCGCGGAGGAAGCTCCGGCTGCGGAAGAAGCTCCCGCTGCGGGAGAAGCTCCGGCTGCCGAAGAAGCTCCCGCGGAAGAAGCTCCCGCTGAGGAAGCTCCGGCTACGGAAGAAGCTCCCGCAGAAGAGGCTCCGGCCTCAGAGTGAGTTCCGACCCGGCCTGAGGCCGGGATGCTGATATCTCAGAATGCTGCCCGGCTCCTCGGAGTCGGGCAGTATTCGTTTTCGTGATCGTCGTCGGACTGACAGGTGGTATCGGAGCAGGCAAGTCGACGGTGTCGAAGCTGCTCGCCGAGCGAGGTGCAGTGATCGTCGATGCTGACCAGATCGCCCGCGACCTCCAGGCGCCGGGGACGCCCGTCGTCGCCCAGATGGCTGCACGGTTTGGTGATCAGATCCTCGACGAGCATGGAGCACTGATTCGACCGGAGGTCGCCAAGATTGTCTTCTCCGACGAGCAGGCGTTGAAGGACCTCAACGGCATCGTGCATCCGGCGATGCAAGCTGAGATCCAGCGTCAGATCGATCTCAACGCCGACAGCGATCGCGTCGTCGTGCTCGACTTCCCGCTGCTCGGCGAGAACCCCCGGAAAGGCCTGGCCGCAACGATCGTGGTGGACGTCGACTACGACCTCGCCGTCGAGCGGGCGGTCGGCCGGGGCATGGACGAGGCGGACGTCCGCAACAGAATCAACAGCCAGATCAGCCGAGAAAAGCGGCTCGAGACCGCGACGCATGTCATCGACAATGGCGGAGACCTCGTGGATCTCGTCGCGCAGGTCGACCGACTCTGGCCGCAGCTCGAGGCGCTTCCGCCGACCGGCACCGCCGACGTCGGTGAACCGGTCAGCGACGCACCGGACGCTCGCACGACGTGGGTGTTCGGCTACGGCTCACTGGTGAGTCCCGAGGCGATGTCGCGCACGATCACCCGGGTCGCGATGCCCGGTGTCGACTTCTTCGAGGCGGAGTTGGCCGGCTACGGACGTCGCTGGAACTACGGCGTCATGCACATCGACGCGAGCTGGGAGCTCGATGACGGCACCGCGGTCGATCATGGAATGATCGTCGCGCTCGGCCTCGTCGCGTCGGCTGATGAGCGCGTCAACGGCGTCATTGCGAGCGTGACCGATGAGGAACTCCGGCATCTCGACCGTCGAGAACGCAACTACGACCGAGTCGATGTCACCGAATTGGTCACGACGGCGGCTCCCGACGTGGAGGCGATCGTGGTGTACGTGCCGAGAGCAGCGTCGATCGAGGCGTACGAGACAGCGCGCGATGCCGGGACCGCAGGGATCCGTCGAACCTACTGGGACCTCGTCGATGCGGCGTTCGAAACGCTCGGTCCGGATCAGCAGGCGCAGTATCGGACGTCCACGCCTGCACCGGACGTTCCGATTGTCGACGTGATCGACGCACGCGAGCGCTGAGTCAGATCGACCGAACCGTGGACGCGGCGACGCGGCACCCGTCGGTTGGACGAGATGCCGCGTCGAAAGAGCTCGGGTTGGCCGAAACGAGTTGTCAGCGGAAGCCGTCGAGGTCGGCAGCGACCTCTTCGGGAGTCGTCGGCGGCGCGTACCGCTTGACGACCTTGCCCGTCTTGTCCACGAGGAACTTCTCGAAGTTCCACGTGATGTCTGGGCTCTCTCCGTCGCCGGGTTGCTCGGACTTGAGCAACGTGTACAGCGGGGCCTCGTCGTCACCGTTGACGTCGACCTTGGAGAACATCGGGAAGTTCACATCGAACTTCGACGTGGCGAACTCGAGGATCTCGGCGTCGGTGCCCGGCTCCTGGTTGGCGAATTGGTTGCACGGAACGCCCAGGACGACGACGTCGTCATTGTCATTGTGGAGCGTACGCAGACCTGCGTACTGAGGCGTGAGGCCTCAAGCGCTCGCGACGTTGACGACGAGTGCGAGTTTGCCCTCGTAGTCCGCGAAGTTGACCTGGTCGCCCGTGATGGACGTCATGGTGATGTCGTGGAAACTCATGCCAGCGACCGTAGCTGGGGGCGACACGTTTGCGCAGATCCCGGACAAACCGGAGCTGCATTTTGAAGAGACAGGGGATGTTTGCGCTGTGACGCTCCGCAGATGGATATCATCCAGGACGCACATGTCTGATGATCACAATCCTCTGATGGGCCGCGGTCTCCGCGCTGTCCATCACCCTCCGAGTTGCTGACCTCGTGACGACCGCACTCGGGCTCATCGCCGTTGTCATCTTGATCGCCGCCAACGGCTACTTCGTTGCTGCCGAGTTCGCCTACGTGGCTGCTCGGCGGTCGAGGTTCACCGATGGCGCAGCAGATGGCGACAAGAAGTCGATCAAGGCCGTTGCGGTC
>CALIOL010000306.1 GCA_938044705.1 uncultured Ilumatobacter sp.
CCCATCGGCGTCGTGGGGCTTGCACTCGCTGCGCTCTGGCTGCAAGAGGAACGCTTGAACACGGGGACGCGACTCGACGTACGCGGCCTGGTGCTCTCGGCAACCGGCGTCACGCTGCTGATCTACACGCTGTCGACCGGACCGGAGAACGGTTGGCTCTCGGCTGCGACGCTCGGAACAGGACTCGCCGGCGTTTGTGCGATCGTCGCGCTCATCGCGATCGAGTTGCGGATCGACGACCCGATGCTGCAGCTACGGCTGTTCGGGAATCGGCTGTTCCGGCAAGTGAACGTCGCATCGTCGATGGTGTACGCAGGATTCTTCGGTTGGATCTTCGTCCTCCCGCTGTACATGCAGACGCTGCGCGGGCTGAGCGCGACGCAGTCCGGACTCGTGCAGGCTCCGCAGGCGGTGGCGATCTTCATCGTTTCGAACGTGCTGGGGAAGCGCGTCTACCGCCTCGTCGGGCCACGGAGGCTGATGATCGTCGGGTCGGCGGCCACAGCAGTCTTCACCGGTGGCTTCGCACTCGCGGACCTCGACACTCCGCTGTCGGTGATCGCCGTTGGGTCGTTCCTGCGCGGCGCCGCGGTCGGGATGGTCTTCGTGTCGATCCAGACCGCGGTCTACGCCTCGATCTCCAACGACCAGACCGCTCGAGCGACGTCGGTGTTCAACACACAGCGCCAGATCGCGTTCGCCGGTGGCGTCGCTGTCGCCGCGTCGGTCATCGCTGCTCGAATCGACTCGGTCGGCGGAGATGCTGCGCCGGCCGTGGATCGGCTTCCCGCGTACCAGTGGGGGTTCCTGGCAATGGGCCTGATCATGCTCCCTGCAGCGATCGCGAGCTGGTTCGTTCGCGATGAGGACGCTGCTGCGACCCGCGGACTGGCGTGATCGTCGCGACCTAGATTGAGCGGATGGACGAGGCGACGACATCGAGCTATGACGCTGCCGGTTTCGGCCGCGCCGCCCGACCCGGTTTGCAGGTCGGCGTGGTCGTGGTTGACATGTGCCGGGCGTACTTCGATGCGTCGTCGCCACTGAACCTGGACCAGCCCGACGTCATCGACAATGCGATCGCCCTGGTGCACGCCGCCCGCGCAGCGGATGCTCCCGTCGCGTGGACGCGCGTCGAGTACCCGGTCGGTGGGGACGGTGGCGCCTGGTACGACAAGGTGCCGGTGCTCGCGTGCTTCGACGCCGGCAACCCGCTCGGCGACTGGCTTCCGGGCCTGGTCCCGGCCGACGACGAGGTCGTGGTGACCAAGCAGCACGCTTCGGGCTTCTTCGGCACCGATCTCGCGGACAGACTCCGCGCGGCCAATCTCGACACCGTCGTCGTGTGCGGTGTGTCCACGAGCGGGTGCGTGCGAGCAACGGCGACGGACGCATCTGCCCATGGCTTCGTTCCGTTCGTCGTACGAGAAGCTGTCGGCGATCGCACACCAGCGGTGCACGACGCGAACCTCTTCGACCTCAACGCCAAGTACGCCGACGTCATCTCGCTGGCCGGTGCGACCAAGCTCCTCGTGTCGAACCGGTAGAGCAGCCCGCGTTCAGGACGTCCACGGGAAAGTGTTAAGAATCCGTATGGACCTAGGCATCTTCATCCCCATCGGAAACAACGGCTGGATGATGTCGAAGAACTCGCCGCAGTACATGCCGAGCTTCGACCTCAACCGCGAGACCGCAGAGCGAGCCGAGGAAGCCGGCTTCGAGTTTCTGCTGAGCATGGTCAAGCTGCGCGGCTTCGGTGGCGACACGGAGTTCTGGGATCACAACCTCGAGTCGTTCACGCTGATGGCAGGTCTTGCTGCAGCTACGGAGGAGATCAACCTGTTCGCGTCGGTGGCACTCCCCACGATGAACCCCGCGATGGTTGCACGCATGGCGTCGACCATCGACGACATCTCCGGTGGTCGCTTCGGCATCAACATCGTGTCGGGCTGGAACCAGATCGAATACAGCCAGATGGGCGAGTGGCCGGGCGACTGGTACTACGAGAAGCGCTACGACTACGCGACCGAGTACGTGCAGATCATGCAGGATCTGTGGTCTGAGGGCGTGTCCGACCTCAAGGGCGAGTACTTCCAGATGGATGACTGCCGCCTCTCCCCTCCCCCCGCTGGCGGCAAGGTCCCGCTCGTCTGCGCCGGCCAGAGCGACCGTGGCATGGAGTTCTGTGCGACGTACGGCGATTTCCAGTTCATCATCGGCACCGAGGACCTCGACGTCGTGCGCACCGACGCCGCTCGTTTGGTCGCAGCTGCGGAGACGACCGGCCGCGACGTCGGCATCTACGTGCTGTTCCAGATCACCATGGGCGACACCGACGAAGCTGCCGAAGCAAAATGGCAGCACTACAAGGACGGCGCGGACCTCGAAGCCATCAAGTTCCTCATCGGAGCCGCCGAAATGGACACCGCGGGAGCGACCGCCGACAAGATCGCCGAGATGCAACAGGCGTTCAACTTGAACATCGGTGCCGTGGTCGGCAGCCACTCGACCATCGCAGCCCGTCTCGACGAGGTCTCCGAGATCCCGGGCGTCAAGGGCGTGATGTGCGTCTTCGACGACTACCCCGTTGCGACCAAGGAGTTCGGCGAGAAGGTCATGCCGCTGATGGCGTCACGGAAGTAGCGCCCGCTCAACTCGCTGGTCGCGGATCCGCGTTCAGCCCTTTGAACGCGAACGACGAGACCGGCATGCGATCGCTCGCTGTCTCTTTCGCTTGCAGCTTCTCAGGCAAGGCGGTCGGGTCGCCCATGTGGCCGAGCGCGAACGCGCACAGGATGTTCGTTTCGTCGCGGTCGAGCCCGGTCTTGTCGTAGGCGAGGTCCAGTTCGATGCCACCCATGAGGTGGACGTGGAGGCCGAGCATCGTGGCTTGGTGGGTGAAGCTCATCATCGCTGCGCCGGTGTCGAACTCTGCGGTGCGCGCCATGAAGCCTTCGAGCCCGGGCCGCGACGCGATCAATCCGATGACGGGTGCGGCCACTGACCAGGGCTTGTTGAAGTCGCTGATGATGGCTTCGAAGTCGGCTCGGTCCGGTCCGTCGGTCTCGTAGAGGAACAGCCACGGCTGGTTGTTCATCCAACTCGGAGCCCAGCGCGCGGCTTCGAACAGCGCCGCGAGCTGGTCGTCGCCGACCGGAGCATCGCTGAACGCTCGCGGCGACCAACGCTCCACGAAGACGGAGTTGACGAGAGGTGAGTCAGAAGTGCGCGCCATGCGCGAACCCTACCGACGCCCCTCGGGGACGACTTGCCCGGAGACCGGTGCTGCCGGCGATGTTGGTCGGTCTCTTGGAGACATCGGTCGCGAGCGCCACGATGAGCTGCGCGTGAGGTTGACCGCTCACCCGAGGTCGCCGACAGCGGCGATTCCGTCCCAGAGCAGTTCCGTGAGTTCGTGCGCCACACGGTCACGGTCGCTGCACCCGTTGGCGAGCCACATCGTGGTCACGGTCTGGAACGCGCCGGTCACGGCGTACGCCCACGTGCGGGCAGCGGCCTCGGGGAGACCGGCTGCACGACGAGCGGCGGAAAACACCTCGCGCGCCGGCGAAGCCGAACGGTCGATCAGGCGTTCCAGCTGCGCTGAACTGCGGTCACTCAGGTTGACGAAGAGATAGAGGTTTCGATCGGCCTCGACGGCAGTGAGGTGGGCCCTCACGGCAGCCTCGAACGCCTTGCGTGGAGCGGTGGTCGTCGCAGTCGCAGTTCTCACTGCGGCGTTCATCGCGTCGATCAGGAGTTCGGAAAGGGCGTCGACGAGTGCGGCCTTGTCCCCGATCGTGCGGTACAGCGTTGGCTTGCTCACGCCGGCTTCAGCTGCGATGTCGTCCAAGGTCACGTCCGGTCCGTTTGCGTTGATCAAGCGAGCTGCGGCAGCGAGAAGTTGCGCCCGATCTGCCACGACCTGGTTGCCAAGCGGTCGGCCCGGCCGGCGCCGCAACGTCTGCGGCTCGGGTTGCGTTGCTTGATCGGACATACGCGCACCGTAGCAACGAGAGCCGAGCGCCCTTTCGTACTGCAGGTAGATATTAATGTACCACGAGTAGATTTTCCGCGGCGACGTGGTTACTGTCGATCGAAAGCCCAGATCTGAGAGTGAAGGAACCGAGTCATGTCGATCGTTGAGGAACTTCCCGTCCACCTACAGGGCAACGGAGCGCCGCTGACCGAAGAACGAACGGTGACCGAACTGACCGTCACCGGAACGATCCCGCCTGAACTCGACGGTCGGTACGTTCGCAACGGAGCTAACCCGCTCAGTGGGTTCAGTGATCACCCGTTCATCGGTGACGGGATGATCCACGGCATCCGGCTACGCGAAGGCCGCGCCGAGTGGTATCGCAACCGATACGTACAGACTCCCTTCATCGCAAACGCCGAAGTGTCGGTCACGGATCCGATGGATATGACAGCGTCAAAGGCCAACACGAACATCGTCGGCCACGCCGGTCAGTTCCTGGCACTGGAAGAGGCGCACTTCCCGTATGCGCTCAATGGCGACCTCGACACCATCGGGCCCACCGACTTCGACGGCAAATTGAAGGGTGCGTTTACCGCTCACCCGAAGAGCTGTCCAACAACCGGAGAGCTCGTTGGGTTCGGGTACTCCCCCCTCGCTCCGCACTTGACGTATGTGCGAGTTTCGGCAGCGGGCGAAGTGGTGCAAGCCGAGAACATCACCGTCGGCGGGCCGACGATGATGCACGACTTCAACATGACCGAGAACTACGTCATCTTCATGGACCTGCCCGCCGTGTTCGACCTCGAGGCGGCGATGCGCGGCGAGACGCCCATTCGTTGGAGCGACGACTACCCGGCTCGCCTCGGCGTCATGCCTCGGGACGGAAACGACGCATCCGTGGTCTGGTACGACATCAACCCTTGCTACGTGTTCCACCCGATGAACGCGTACGAGCAGGATGACAAGATCATCCTCGACGTCGCTCGAATGAGCCACATCTGGCGCGACAACGACTTGGACTTCCCCGAGCCGTCGCTGTACCGGTGGACCATCGACACCACGACTGGCCGAGTTGGCGAAACCCAAGTCGACGATCTCAACGCAGAATTCCCGAAGGTGCCGGCTGCTCGCGTCGGTCTGCACCATCGCTTCGGCTACATGATGGCGAACGCCACCCTGTCGACGTACTTGGATCCGCTGTCCTGCAACGGCGGTCTTCTGAAGTACGACTGCGACAACGGCACACGGTCGAAGATCGATGTCGGAACGGGCCGCATTCCCGGCGAGGCCTCGTTCGCTCCGCGAGCCGATGCTGTCGACGAGGATGACGGCTACCTCATGACGTTCGTCCACGACGCCAACACCGACACGAGCGAGTTCGCCATCTTCGATGCGGCCACGATGAGCGATGAACCGGTCGCAACGGTGCAACTCCCGCGCGTTCCGTTCGGATTCCACGGCAACTGGGTACCCAGTTCCATCGCGGACTGACTCCACAGGAGGCCTCATGGGGATGGGGCCTCCCGCTCAATGATTCGCAATACCTGCATTTCGACGGTCCGCTCAGCGCGGGCTCCAACCAATTGGGGGAAACATGTTCAACTCAGCCAGGGTCTCTTCGCAACGCCGGCGCCGCATCAGCCCGTTCAGCGCTCTCTCGGTGACGATGGCGCTCGTCGCAGGGGCATGCAGCGCCAGCGACGACGCTGCCGACACAACGGAGTCAACTGCGGTACCAGTTGACTCGATCGTGTCGGACTCCACTGGCGTCGACGAGAGCGTCGACACACCGGACACGACCGCAGCGACTGATGCTGCAGAGCCGACGGACACCGCAGAGGCACCCGAAGCGACCGACTCGGTGGCGCCGGCCGACCTCGAACCGGGCCAGATCTTCCCGACGCTCGAGCCGCCAACCGGAGACACGATGCGCATCGGGCTCATCAACTCCGAAGGCGCACCAGGACTCGACTTTCCCGACATCCGAGCAAACATCAGCGCCGCGGCTGACTACCTCAACGAGCACGGAGGCATGGGCGGGCGTCCGATCGAAATCGTGAGCTGCACGGTGAATGGGTCACCCGAGGCGTCGCAGGCGTGCGCCCAAGAGGTGACGGGGCAAGGAGTCGAACTGGTGCTCCTGGGTCTCGATCTCTTCCCCGACTACGCCACGTACACGGCGGCCAACGTGCCCGTTATCGGAATGACGCCGGTCCTGCCCGGTGACTACGCCGCCAACGCGCTCTTCCTCACGGGTGGGAACGTGACGTCGATGGGTGCAATCGTGGCGGTCGCAGACCAGCACTTCACTGCGGAGACGGTCGGCATCGTCAGCGCCGACAACCCCGGATCCAACGCCGGCGAAGCTGCGCTGGTTGCGTCCCTCGACATGGCCGGAATCGCCCACACGAGCGTCAAGGGCGGGGACAACGAAACCGATGCCGGGTACCAGGGCTTGATGCGCCAAGTAGCCGACGGCGACCCGGACGTCATCATCTCGCTCTATTCCGACGCCGGTTGCATTGGGACGATTCGCGGTCGAGCGTCGCTCGGCATCGACATCCCTGTCATCACGACGAGCATCTGTTCCGACGCCGCTGTGATCGACGAAGTCGGTGACGACGCAGTCGGATGGACGTTCGCCGGAGCACAGGGTGGGGAAGACACACCCGAGCTCCTGATCCTCCAGGACATCGTGGCTCCCGCTCTCGGCATCGAACCCGAAGAGGTCGACCCCACGGCGTTGGGGTTGGGTGGACTCGGAGTGGCCCTGGTCATGTCGCTGGCCGTGTACTCCAACGACCTCGCGACACAGGACGACGTCACCGGAGTCTCGTTGTACGACTACCTCGGGACGACACCCGGGCTCGAGCAATGGGGATCCGGTTCGCTCGTCGAGTGTGGCAAGTCCGACGACTACTCAGCGATCTGTTCCTTCACCTTCCCGTTCGCGGAGTACATCGAGGGGGGACAGGTGGAGACCGTTCCTGGGCTCGAAGCGGTGTCGAGTGTCGACTACCTCCCGTAAGCGGGGTCCTCGCGCAAGCGGCCCAGCAGCGTAGACGGAAGGTCTGGGCCGTGCCGCCACCCATCCCAGTGGTCGCAGCATCAACGGCTGGGGTGTGCCACGCACCCACCGAACGGCGGAAGGCGAAGCAGTTCGAGCTCGTCGAGCGAGATCGTGCCGAACGTGAACGGGTCGACCTCGGGGTTCACACCGTCACAAATCAGGTCAACCGTGGAAGCGCCGTCACCCACGTCGAGGCCACCGACGACGGACAGGTCGACAGCGACCCCCTCGCCGGATCCGTTGATCGCTCCGATCCACCAACCGGACTCGGACTGGCGGGCGATCGCGACGTGAGAGTCGGGTGAACCGTCCAGCAGCACGGTGTCGTCCCAGACCGTGGGAACATCACGGAGGAATGCTCGAACCTCATCCGGCTGGTCGAGATAGATCTCCGGGGTATCGATGAAGTGCGTGAGTGAGCTCTCGTACACCACGGCCAGCGCGAGTTCGTGTGCGTCGGTCGTACGACGCGGCCGCTGATCCTGCAGCATCGTCGGGGTGTAGTCCATGGGGCCAACCACGTTGCGCGTGAAGGCGAGCACGACGTTCTGCGCCGGAGCAATCGTGGGATACGCCTCATTGAAGAGGTATTGCTCACCGCCGGCGACGGCCTCCATGGTCATCAGGTTCGGCCAGGTTCTGCTCCATCCGCGAGGGACGGTGCTGCCGTGGAAGTTGACGAGCAACTCGTGATCAGCGGCATCTTCGAGGATGGCCAGGTACAGGTCGACGATCTCCGGCTTGTCGGAGTGGAAGAAGTCGACCTTGACGCCGCTCACCCCCAACGCCGCGATTCGTGCCATCTCGTCGCGACGCGTCGCTGGGTCGAACATCCGGTCGCGCGGTGCTTCCGTGACGAGGTTGTGCGGCCCGCCGGAGTTGTACCAGAGCAAAACGCCGACGTCGCGTTCTGCGGCCCGGGCGAGCACTCGCCCGAAGTCCGAGTCGGACATCTCGTTCCAGTTGGCATCGATCAACGAGTACTCCCACTCGAGTTCCGCAGCGAGGTCCACGAAGTCGATGAGTCGATCGGGATTCTTCGGGCTGTCCGGCTCGGACCACCAACTCCACGAGACCCGCCCGGGCTCGACCCACGACCAGTCACGCTCCTCGGCTGGCGCCGAAAGATGCCGCACGATGTCGCTCTCCACGATCTCGCCCAGTTCCGTGCTCGTCAGCACAACCCTCCAGGGTGATGTGAACGGCATCGTTCCCGTTGGCGTCGACGACCCCACCCCGTTGCCCTCGCGCTCGTCCGGCAACGCCATGAAGAACTCTCCCCCACTGCTTTCGGCTCCGAGATGCGAACCCGCCCAGCCGCTGGCGAGTCCCGCCTCTGCGAGCAGTGTCCACCGCTCGACTTCGGTGGCGATGCTGTCGGCGAGTGGGTCGTCGTCGACCGGCGGTCCAGAACGGAAGAGCGCCGGGAGATTCCAGCCCTGCTCGTTCGACACAGCGGCTGCGACCGGCCGCCCCGAGCTGTAGATCCGCTCGTACGCCGGACCGAAGCGGCTCGGCTGGTCGTGGGCTTGCATCCACGCGGTCGACAACGCGTCCAACAGGAAGCTCGTTCGCTCGAACTCGACCGTGACCTGCTCCGAAGGGCCCGCATCGCCGATCACCGTTGTTCGGAACGCCACTGCCGACTCGGTTGCGATTGTGTCGACGATCAAGCCGACGCTCAGCTCAGCCTTGTCGAAGCGGATCGACCTGAACGCGCCTTCCAACGTCGACGACCGCTCTTTGCCGGTCGGCGAGTCGTACGAGTCGCTCCACGGTTGCACCTCACCGGCCGAGTCGACGCTCAACCCAGCCGCGAGCGATCCGAGCGACGTTTCGACTCCGATCAACGAGATGTCGACGACCACCTCGCCGTCATCGACGACCTGATAGCCCACTACCCCGCCGGCGAGAAGACCGACTTCGATCGAGGGCCCGTCCTCCCCACTCGTGGTGATCCAGGTCTCCCCGACGAACGCCTCGGTCACCGGCTCCGGCTCGTCCAGTGTCACGCCGCCCGTTCCCGTGCAGGCGGCCACGATCAACGCGACAAGCGTTCCGGCAGCGTTGCGCCGCTTCACGAGCGATCACCCTGGCCATGCGCCGACTCGACGGGCGGGATCGGGCCCAGTCGACCGTCGGCAAGCGACACGACTCGATCAGCGCGTTCTGCAAGCGCGTCGTCATGCGTCGCGATGAGCGCGACGGCCCCGCGCGACCGCACGTCGGAAATGATCAGTTCGATCATTGCCGCACCGGTCTCCGAGTCCAGTTCTCCGGTGGGCTCGTCAGCGAGCAGCAGAGGAGCTCGCACCACGAGGGCCCGAGCGATCGCCACGCGCTGCTGCTGACCACCACTCATCTCAGCTGGTCGATGATCGCAGTGATGGCCGAGTCCAACGGCGTCCAGCATCGCCTCGGCCCTGCGCCGACGCTCGCTTCGTGGGGCGGCAATCAGCCGAAGCGCGAGGTCGACGTTCTCGACGGCGCTCAGGTGCGACACCAGCCCCTTCGCCTGAAAGATGGAGGCGGTGTGCAACCGCCTCCAACGAGTTGCAGCGTCGTCGTCGAGCTCATCGAGACGTTCTTCCAGTGCGACGACCATGCCTGCGGTCGGCCGGTCGAGTGCGGCCACGAGGTTGAGCAGTGTGGTCTTCCCACTGCCCGATGGCCCTCGCAGCACGACGACCTCACCGGGCTCGATGCGCAACGAGACCTGGTCAAGCGCGACCACTTCCACCTCTCCGGCGGTGACGAACGTTCGCGACGCCGCGGTCACCTCCACAGACCCGCTGGTCGAGTCAGGCGCGCTCATCGCTCGGTGTCCGATCCGCTCGGTCGGCTCGCGTCGTCGGCAACCGAACGAATCCGAGCAGCACCGTCGACCATGTCGACCACCAGGCGGCCGCCGCCCGCGTCGATCCCGAGCTGCTCCATGACCTCGACCGGGAGCTGGATCCGTCCGACGTCGTCAACGACGACCGCGTTCGTGACGTCGTCGTTCGCGTCACGTCGCATCTCGGTCGATGTCCGGCCGTCACGGAGCCCGACGACCCGGTCGACATGATCGACGAGATCTGGGTCATGGCTGACGATGACCTGTGTGACCCCACGTTCCTCATTCAGCGACCGCATCACCTCGAAGATCTCAGCGGTCGTCGCCGAGTCGAGTTCTCCGGTGGGTTCGTCGGCGAGCACCAACGCCGGGTCGGTGGCGAGCGCCACCGCGATCGCTACCCGGGCTTGTTCTCCACCAGACAGCAGTGCCGGACGATGGTCGACGCGCGCTCCGAGCCCGACGGCTGCAAGGAGATCGGCGGCTCGTTCACGACGACCGCTGCGTCCATCGAGGAGCATCGGCCGCTCGACGTTCTCCGTGGCGGTCAGATCCGGCAACAGATTCTGGTGACTGCTCTGCCACACGAACCCGACCTCGCGTCGTCGATACCGCTCGCGATCGCGATCCGAGCAGCCGAGAAGATCGAGTCCGTTCGCCATCGCCGAGCCGGCGGTCGGCCGGGTCAGCCCTCCCAACACCGCGAGCAGCGTGGACTTTCCGCTTCCGCTCGCTCCGACGACTCCGAGCATCTCGCCCGCGTCGATGTCGAGGTCGAGCCCCTGCAACGCCAGGACTTCCGAGGATCCGACCCGGTACACCTTGATCAGCGACCGGCACGTGACCAGGCTCATGCCTCACCCAATCGGATCGCTTCGAACAACCGGACTCGACGAAGGGTTCCAGCGATGACGACACCACTGACGGCGAGGAGGGCAGCAAGCACTGCAACGATCGCCGCAGCCGCCGACCAGGCGATCGCCGGCAGCAACTCCGGCGCGTCGCCGGCCGGAGTGTCCACGAGCACCGGGATGAACCACCGGCTCAGGGCAAGTCCGAGCCCCACCGCGAACAACAGTCCCAGCACCATCACGGTCGCGAGGTCGAACAGAGCGAGGGTGGTGACCTCTCGCTTCGTCATCCCCATGGCACGCAGGACCCCGAGCTCGGTCGTGCGTCGACGGAACGACACGACCGTCGAGACCACGAACCCAGCGAGGGTCAGCACCGTCGCCAGCACGACACCGATCGTCAGGAGCCCGAGGACGCCTTGGCGTCCGGGTTCTCCCTGTTCAGCAGCAACGAGAAGCTCCGTGAAACGGAACGCGCCGAGATCGGCTCCCCGTCCGGCGAGGTCGTTGGCAACCCGCACCCGATCGTCGAATCGATCATCCGGTGCAAAGAGCACGGTCCGATCGTGGGTCGCTCCGGCCAAGGTCTCGACCGTGTCGGCACGACCGACGACCAATGGCGACTGACGGTCCGGGTACCACCGGGGAAACTGCGAGAAGGTGCCTGCAACCGTCGCATCGAACACTGCACGCTCGCCGTTCGTGAGCAACTGGAGACGAATCGTGTCACCGATGCCGACGTCGGCCGACCGAGCCAACCGTTCGTCGATGACGATCGAATTCGGACTGACCGACAGCGGAGCCATCAGTTCGGCGAGCGAGACATCGGCGTAATCGTCGCGCCAGAACGACGTCGCCACGAACGAATCGGGATCGACGCCGCGGAACGACAATCCGGGAATCTCCGTCGAACGGGTGAGCCCGCTTCCGTTCACCTGGATCGTTGCGGTCGCGCGGTCGATGCCCCACACCCCTGCGTAGCTGTTCAACGGTGCATGCGTGGTCGTTGGCGCGAACTCGTCCGGCAGCCCGTCGTTGCTGAACGGGTCCTGGGCAACGAACGGCGATGCCACTGGGGTCTCCCGCCCGACATCGGTGGCGCTGACTTCTGCTCCGATCCGGTGGTGCGCCGAATCGAGGAGCTGGAGATCGAGCGTCACGGCCAACGAGGCCGTGAAGGTCGCGAGCGACGCGGTGATGATCAGCAGCAGCAATGGTGCGGCGATGTCTGCAGGCACTCGAGCGGCGCGGCGTGCGGCCAGCAGCGCAGCCGTGCCGTCGCGACGAGCGAGCACTCCAGCCACGCCACGCATGATGACCGGAACACTGCGAAGGATCACGAGACCCGCGGCGAATGCCGCCGCGGACGGCAGCAGGATCACCGCTGGGTCGTCGAGCAACGCCGCTTGGCCGTCGGAGTCGCGCACACCGCGAACGGTGAGCGCCGCAATGAGCACGACCGCGAACACGTCGAGGTACGTCCGCTGCCACCAGGGTGCGGTGCTGGTCGATTCACTTCGCACTGTCGTCGTCGGGCGTTCGCGACGAACCAGCGCCGCTGTCGGCACGAGTTGGATCACCACCAACACCACACCGACCGCCGCTGCGGGTGCCAGTGCAGACCACGAGATGCCGACATCGAGCGTCGTGTCGGTCGAGAACCGGAAGAAGGTTCGTGTCCTGCCGATGATCGACGCGACCCCGACCCCGACGCCGATCCCGACCACCGCGGCGCCGACCGAGACGATGAGAGCTTCGGGCACCGCCGAGAGCACCAGGAGCCTCGATGGCGTGCCCCGGCGTCGGGCCATTGCGAACTCGGCTCCTCGGCGACGCGTCGTCATCGACACGATCAAGAACCCGACGGAGACCGCAAGGACGAGCAGCGGGAGGCTGAAGCTCGCGAGCCCGCGGCGCAGTGCCTGTTCATCGGAACGGAACTCGCGCAGCCCTGATGGAGCGGTGAGCCGACGCGTTCCGGGAAGCAAGGTCGCAGCGGTGGCATTCATCTCGTCGGACGCCGCCAGGATCGACTCGACGCGGTCACCCGTGATCTCGGAGGGGTCCAGCGCCAGGCGCCACCGAGCATTCTGAATGATGTCGACGAAGCGTGGCGAGAGCGATTCGATGATCGTGGCCGACGGGACGACGAGTCGCTTTCGGAACGCCGCGGCTTCACCGAACTTCGTCGGCTGATCGCTGTCGGTCCAGACGCCGACGACTTCGACGTTGAGCGTTCGAGCCGGGTCGTCGAGCGCAGCGTTTCGGTCGACGACGATCAGCCGGTCACCGACCCGCAGTTCGTCGAGCTGCGCGAATCCTTCTTCGATGACGACCTCGATGGGAGGCTCGCCGTCTTGCCCGTCGATCGGACCCGCTGGCCTGGCCGCGCGGCCGTTGGAAAAACGTGCGACCGCCTCGAAGTCGCTGACGCTGGCAAAGGTGACGCTCGAAATCTCTTCGGCCTCGACGGGCCGGGCAAGCGCGACTCCGTTGGTCTCGATGAACCGGTCGGTGCGCTCGAGCTCAAGAGCTGCCGGGGGTTCGGCGCCGGTGAAGTACGCGTCGAGATCGACGACCTCCCCCCACGACCGACTCCCGCCCGCGAGCCGGTTGTAGCTGAACAGGAAGGTCAACCGGTCCGCGGCTGCGGCGGCCGCCGCCTCCGGGTCGTCTGCTTCGTCATCGGGCCCGACTCGATCATCCAGCAGCCGAGCTACGGCACCATCGGCGTAGAGCGGTACGCCCGCCGCGATCGCGACCGGTGCCGACAGCGCAAGAATCAGGAGCAGCGAGGGCAGCGGAGAGCGCCGTAGCCGCCGAAGCGAATCGGTCAAGATGCCCAACGCTCGCGCGACCTCACGACTCACGGCAGCACCACCCGGTCGCCGGCCTCCAGCGCCGGCACCGACTCCACGATCTGAACGAACCGTTGCGTGCGAGCTCCGATTCGGATGTCGACGCGTTGCCACTCCCCCGCCGCATCCTCGACGATGACGTAGCCCGTCTCGCCTGACCCTCTCACGGCGTCGGCGGCGAGTCGCAGCGACGTCGCTGCGGACACCGACTCGAAGACGACGTTGACGGTGTCCCCGACCGTGAGCGACGCCGACGCGTCGAGCCCGATCAGGACCCTTCGAGACGCATTCTGACCCTGGCCATCCTCGGCATCGAGTTCGCTGCTGACTTCGATCGATGTCACCGATGCCGCGATCGGTTCACCCAGCGATGACCGGGGGTCGACGAGGCTGACAGGCGCACCGACGATCGGCGCGCCGACATCGTCAGCCGCGGCGGTCGATGCGTCGAGGTCGACCACCACGGCGCGGTTCGCGGGGTCGCCGATGGTGAACAGCGCATCACCGGCGCCGACGACGTCGAACACGCTCACGAAGTACTCGCTGATGACTCCGTCCGTCGGGGCGAGCACGCTGATGTCATCGCCGATCGCCCGGTTGCCGGCGACGGCCTCGGCGATCGCAACGTCGAGGCGTTCGACCTCTGCGAGGTCCCCCTCCAGCTCGGCAATCTCCCGCTCGAGCTCGAGGATGTCGACCCGGAGTGCGTCAGCGGGATCCGGAGCGTCAGAGAATTCGAGGGCCAGCTCGCCTTGCATGAGCGGGGCGCCGACCGCTGTGGTGCGTCCTTCGAGCCGACCCGGCTCATCGGCCACCACGAGGATCGGATCGATGACGCGAACCGTGCCTCGCTCTTCGATCGCGGCGACGACAGGTCCGAGTTCGACGAGGGCCACGTCGATGCCGGTCTCGCTGGTCTCGGTCTCGGTCGCGGATGGGCTCGAATCGGACCCGTTCGGCACGGAAGCGCTGCGGTCCCAGCGCGGCTGGTCGGGGACGCCTCAAGCGGCCACCGACGAGAGCAGTGCGGCGGCGCACAGCCAACACGTGGCAGCGCGATCAGCCTTCTGTGCACCGTACTCAACTGCATATTGGACACACAGCTCAAATCCTTGCGCTCGCAATCTCTTACGAAACGGCGGTACGATTGCATCATGACCGAGAGCAACACCTCAACCGACCCAGCGGTGCTCCAGACCGTGCCGCTCGGTTTCCAGTGGCC
>CALIOL010000307.1 GCA_938044705.1 uncultured Ilumatobacter sp.
GCCGACGACGTCGAACTCACCGCAGCCTCGAACGTCGTCGCCAACGCCGAGCTCGTCGCATTGACGCCCATACGGGGCCGCGTCACGAGCGAGTCCGGTGGCGTGTTCAACGCCACGATCATGGCCTGTCACACCAACGGCGACTGCCGCAACGCCACAAGCTCGATCGGTGACTACACGGTCTGGGTGCCGGACTCCGGCGACTACACCGTGCAGTTCTTCGGACCGTTCGACCTCGACCTGCAGAGCGAGTACTACGACGACGCGATCAACGTCGAGGACGCCACACCAGTGGCGGTTGTTGCTGGCACACCGACGACGGGCATCGATGCCCAGCTCAGCAACGAAGGCGGCATCGGCGGCATCATCACCGACGACCTCGGTCAGCCGATCGAAGGAGCCGGAGCGTCGCTCTGCGCAGTCGACACGAACTTCTGTGCGGGCGACGCGACCGACAGCGACGGTCGGTATGCGATCCGCGCTGGTGCCGGCGACTATCGACTGGTGTTCGACGACCGGCCCGACCACGAGCAGGAGTACTTCCCGAACGCCGAGTTCGGCGACGCAACGATCATCACGATCGAACCCGGCGACTTTCTCAACAACTACAGCGCATCACTCCGTCGGCTCACCACGATCGCGGGCACCGTCACCGACGCCGACACGGGACTCGGCGTGCCTGACGTGCTGGTGGTCACCACCGGACCTCGCGAGGTGTTCACGCCGGTGCGCACCGATATGAACGGCGACTACACGCTCGTCGGGCTCCTGCCGAGCGACGACCACAACGTGAGCTTCCTGTCGGACACGCACTTCAACGTCGACTACCCGACCCCGGTGTCGGTCACGGCCGACACGCCCGCGACGGGCATCGACGCCGTGATGACCGCCGGCGCCTCGATCAGCGGTCGCGTGATCGACGAAACCGGTGCGCCGATCCCGAGCGTGCGGGTCGCAGCACTCCTCGACGGCGACATGCAGACCACCGTCTTTTCCGGAAGTGACGGTCGGTTCGTTGCGTCGCCATTGATGCCAGGCACGTACACGTTGCGCTTCGACAGCGCGGGGAACGGACGACCGGCGGTTGACGTCGACGGCATCGTCGTGGCCGGCGCAGCGCCGACCGACATCGGCGACGTCGAGATGTTTCCGGCCGGCTCCATCAGCGGCACCGTCACCGTTGGCGGCACGCCGACCGCTGGGGTCACGGTGCGAGCGTGTCGAGACCTGTTCGTGTGCGTCGACGCCACCACGGCGGGCAACGGCACCTTTACCATCGGCGGCCTCGAACCGAACGAGTACGCGGTCACGTTCGCTCCGAACGACGACGTGTACCCCGAGGTCTTCTGGCCGGGCACGTTCGACGACGACGACGCAGAGGTCGTTGTGGTCGGAGTCGCCGACGACGTCGCCGGGATCGACGCGGATCTCGTCGTCGGCGGTTCGATCAGCGGCGTCGTCCTCCGCCCCGACGGCGTCCAGGTCTTCCCAGCGCAGGCCTACATCGTGGTGTGTTCTGCATCGATGAACACCTGCGCGCAGTCGTTCCCCCGGATTCGGCCGATCGCTGGCGGCTACGAGTTCGGGCCGCTCCCGCCCGCCGACGACTACGTGGTCGAGTTCCGCTCGACGGGAACGCTGCTCCCGACATGGTGGTGCGATGCGGACACCGCTGCTGATGCGATCGGCGTCACCGTCAACCCTGGCCTCACGACGACCGACATCGACGCAACGATGCGCACGGCCGACGAAGCGAACGAGGCAACGTGCGACCGCGATGGCGACACCGTTCGCGATCCGCTCGACAACTGCCCCGACGACCCGAACTTGCGCCAAGAAGACGCCGACGAGGACGGAATCGGCGATGCCTGCGACACCGTCGAAGACGCCGAGGCGTTCACCCCACTCGCACCTTCTCGGTTCGCCGACTCGCGAGATGCCGACACGACCGACGGCGAGTTCCGCAACACCGGCAAGCGCGCCGCCGGAAGCGTCTGGGAGGTCCAGATCGCCGGGCGGGGCGACGTCCCAGCGAACGCGACAGCGGCCGTGGTGAACTTGACCCTCGCGGGCGCCGAGCGGGTCGGGTTCGCGACGGTGTACCCATGCGACGGCGACGCACCGAACGCCTCGAGCGCCAACTACGGGCCCGGCGGCGCGGTTGCCAACGAGGTGCTTGCGAAGCTGTCGGACGACGGTGCGCTCTGCGTCTTCGTCAGCGAAGACGCTCACGTGTTGCTCGACGTCGCGGGCTACAGCGATGCGTCTTCGCCCGTCTCGCCGCTCGCACCGGTTCGCTTCGCCGACAGCCGCAACCAGGACACCTTCGATGCCAAGTTCCGAGCTACAGGAATTCGACGCGGTGGCACCACGTGGGAAATCGACATCGCCGGCCGAGGAGATGCCCCCGCGAGCGCGGCTGCGGTTGTCGCGAACATCACGTTGGCCGGAGCGACCGACAGTGGGTTCGCCACGCTGTTCGCGTGCGGCACAGATGTCCCCACCGCCTCGTCACACAACTTCCAACGCGGAGTGGCCGTGCCCAACGAGGTGATCGCACAGCTGTCGCCTGCGGGCGCCGTGTGCATCTTCACCAGCCAAGACGTCCACGTCATCGTCGACGTCGTCGGCTTCGTGTCGCCCTCGACACAATTCCAGTCGGTCGAACCCGCACGCCACGCCGATTCGCGTGATGCCGCGACCTTCGACAACCGGAGTCGAGCCACCGGACAACGAGCAGCAGGCACCAGTTGGGAGATCGACATCGCCGGCCGAGGCGTGGTTCCCGCAGACGCATCGCTGGTCGTCGCGAACGTCACGATCGCCGGCGCCCCCACCGGCGGATTCGCCACGGTGTACCCGTGCACGGACACCGTGCCCAACGCCTCGCACGTGAACTACGCAGTGAGCGCTCCTCGCCCGAACGAAGTGATCACGAAGCTGAGTCCGACCGGCACGATCTGCGTGTTCACCAGCTCGACAGCACACGTCATCGTCGACATCACCGGCTTCGGCTGAACGCGAACCCGTCTCACAAACCTCAAGCTTTCGGCGTTGCGAACCGAATAACATGGTTGAGATGCGAGTTCCCCGAACCTTCGTTTTCGTCGACCTCTCCGGGTTCACGAACTACACGGCGGCATTCGGCGACGACGCGGCCGGGCGCTTGCTGAGCGCGTTTCGTACGATCGTGCGCACCGTCGCATCGGAGCGTGGCGTTCGCATCGCAAAGTGGCTTGGTGACGGGTGTATGTGCGTCGCTGTACAGCAGCGCGATGCGATTGCCTTCGTCCAGGACCTCGAGCAGCGGGCGAAGGACGTGTGCAACCCGCTGACGGTTCGCGCCGGAATTGCCACCGGCCACGCGCTGCTCTTCGAAGGCGACGACTACATCGGGTCTGCGGTCAACATGGCAGCTCGCCTCTGCGACCACGCACGTCAGGTCGAAGTGCTGATGCCCGCCATGCAGATCGAGCGACTCCCCGACGGCATCACCGCCAAGCCGTTCGGTGAAGTCGAGCTTCGCGGGTTCCCCGGGCCCATCAACGTCGTCGAGTTGGTCGGCGTGCCGGAACCGGTTGGTGCCGACACCGGCGACCTGTGGACCCGCACGCCCTTCATCTGAAGCTCGGGCGAGGTTTCGGTCGCTCAGCGGCTCGCCGCCGACCTACGCAGGTTCGATCTGCAGGCGACGGAGGTCTGCAATCAGCGTGACGAGATCGTTCACGACTTCTCGGACCATCGGAAGTGCGGAGAACTCGACCGCCCGCATCAGCATCGGCACGGTCCGGTCGATCAACAGCCGCGTCGCAGCCATGCCTTCGGAGCGGTCATGCACCCAGAACAGCACGATGCCCATCTGGTAGAGCCACAGCAACTCCGGGAGCTCCTCGCGAATCGTGTCGGGAATCGCCGCGTCCGACCCCTCGACCACCAGGCGCCAGCCGCCGATCGCTCGGTCTCGTGCTCCCGCCGACTCGCTACTGAACGGGCTCATCGGACTCGCCGGGTCAGACGCGGTTCGCAGGAACACCCCGGCGAACTCGTGAAAGCCGGCGTTCTCATCGAGCCATGCCCGCAGGTTCACGCGAGCTCGCTCGACGAGGTCGGTGACTCCCTCGAGGTCCACCGCAGCGCGGGCTTCGTGCTGTGCGGCGTTGCGATCGTAGAAGCCCTGAATCAACTCCTCTTTCGACGAGAAGTAGTAGTACGCATTGCCGACCGACACGCCCGCCCGCTCAGCGATTGCTCGCATGGTGCTCGCGTCGTAGCCCGACTCTTCGAACAGTGAGAGCGCCGCGTCGATGATCGACGCTCTCGTCTGTTCCCCTTTGGTCGGTGGGGTCACCCCACTCGTCGTTGCAGCCATCATCGGCAAGTATCGCCGACGCAGGCGCCTGGGACTCGACCGTTCACGGTTCCGTCGACGCCGGGGGCGTTCCATCCGTTGAACGGAGGCGGCGGAACGGGCGGCGCTGGCGGGGTCGGCGCCGCCGCGGTGATCTTGCGGGCAAGCTCGGCGGCACCCTTCACCGAGGCGAACGCTCGGCGTCGGCGACCTTGGGCGACGTCCATCGCCAAGAGCCGTGTCGAGACGACCGCCCACAGAATCATGATCCACGCTCGGTCGCCTCGATAGAAGCGTCCGTCGTCGTCCAGGACGGTGACGTCTCGCAGCGTCGCGCCGTGGTCGAGGTGAGGGAACCGTTCCTGTGCGTGCGGTGAACCGGCGGCGATGAACGTGACCGGCACGTACGTTGCTTGGCCCATCACCCAGCTGCGAGCTCGACGGCACACTTGGCACTGCGAGTCGTAGAGCACCGTCAGATGCTCGACATTGACCGCTCGGCGGGGAGGCACGACGTGCTCGGGGGCGGCCTGATCAGCGGGGGTCATTGCGGCGCACCTGCAGGGACGGTCCAGCCGTCGGCAGCGACCGGTGCCATCGTCTGCTGTTCGAGTGCAGCGCGGCGCCGGATCTTGTTCAGCACCCACACGTTTGCGAGGTGCACGGCACCGAGGATGAGCGCAACGACGCCGACTCGCATGGTCAGCACTTCGAACACGTCTTCTGCGTTCTCGACAGCTGCGTCCGTCTGCAGCAGCAGTGCCACATAGCCGAGGTTGAAGAGATAGAAGCCGACGACGAGCAGCTGATTGACGGCTGCAGCGAGCTCGTCCTTGCCGTGAAAGACGTCTTTCAAGAAGATGCCGCCGTGCTTGAACAAGGTCCGAGCGACGAAGATCGTCAGTGGCACCGTGGTGGCGAGATAGAGGGCGTATGCGATGACTTTGGCATTCATGACTGGACTCCTTGTTGGTTGACCATCCGAAACTCGTCGATGAGTTCCGATGAGTTGAACATGTTCAACTACACATAGTTTGAACGCGTTCAACTCCTATGTCAAGAAGTTTCTTGAACGCGTTCAAACTGCGCACTTCCTCGCATGGCCGTACGGTGAGCTCGTGAACGAACGCGACCGCCACGCCGACGTCCTGAGCGCGCCGCTCACACTCCACTGTGGGGTCACATTGAAGAATCGCCTCGTCAAGGCGGCCATGTCGGACTCACTCGGCGACGGCGCCGGCCGACCCAGCGAACAGCAGATCGAGCTCTACCGGAGGTGGGCCGACGGCGGAGCCGCGCTCTCCATCATCGGCGAGGTCCAGGTCGATCACCGGTTCGCCGAGAAGCCAGGCAATCTCGTCGTGGGACCTCGCACCGACGACACCCTGCTTCGGCGGCTGGCCGAGGCCGGATCGACGGATCGCGCACAGATCTGGCCGCAACTCGGCCACGCCGGCGCGCTCGCCCATGCTCCGATCTCGAACCCGGCTGGCCCCTCGGCTCTGGACCTCGACGGTCTTCGGTGCGATGAGCTCTCGCTCGCCGAGATCAAGGAGTTGCCGACCGCGTACGCCCGTGCCGCTTCCCACGCCCAAGCGGTCGGTTTCGGTGGTGTCGAGATCCACGCTGGACACGGGTTTCTCCTCAGCCAGTTCCTCTCACCACTGTTCAATCGTCGCAGCGACCACTACGGCGGATCCATCGAGGCCCGATGTCGCATCCTCAGCGAGATCCTGCAGCAGGTTCGCCACGCAGTCGGCGATGACTTTGCCGTCGCGGTGAAGATCAACTCGAGCGACCAGCTCGATGGCGGGCTCAGCGAAGCTGACTCGCTCACGGCGATCGAGCTCATCGACGCCGAATCGGTCGACCTCATCGACATCAGCGGCGGCACCTACTTTCCCGGTGCGCCTGCCAGCTCCGATCGCCGATCCGCAGGGCCGTACTTCATCGACTTCGCACGACGCGCCAGGTCGGTGACGCACACGCCTCTAATGGCGACGGGTGGATTCAAGACACGCGCCGAGGCCGCCGAGGCAGTTGCAAGCAACGCCGTCGACCTGATCGGGCTTGCACGCCCGTTGGCGCTCGACCCGGACCTCGCGTCCAAGTGGACTCGACCCGGCGGCGGCGATCCGAGCTTCCCCGAGTTCGACGCACCTCCACCCGGTGGGCTCACCGCCTGGTACTCGATGCGGCTGACAGCGATCGCCGACGGCATCGAGGATGAGTGGGATGTCGAGCTGAGCGATGCCATCGAGGCGTACGAAGCACGCGATGCGGAACGAGTCGACACATGGCGACGCGCCTTCGAAGTGAGCAACGGCGAGGCCGGATGAGCCGCGCCCGGCATCCCTGGGCGAACGGCGATCAGAACGGATTCGCTGCGAGCGGTCGACGGTCGAACGTGCGCCAGGCGTCGACGAGGCGACGCATGCCTTCGGCGAGTACGGGCGGCGACGCGGTGAAGGGGATTCTGATTCTCGGACAGTCGGCGTCGACGGCGGAGAACTGCCGGCCTGAGGCGATCAGGAGCCCGACTCGGCTGGCGTGCTGCACGAACGCCGACGCCGATGCGTGTTCGGGCAGCTTTGCCCACACCGACATCCCACCTCGCGGCGAGGCAAAGACCCAGTCGCTCAGGTCGGTGCGAAGCGTGTCGACGACCAGGTCGGCCGCGGGACGCAACTGCGCCAGGCGCTGATCGAGGAGTTCGTCGTACCGCTCGACCACCGCGAGACCAACCGCCTGGCTGAGTGCTGGCGTGAACATGTCAGCCATCGCCTTGTGGGAGCGCAGCCGGTTGATCACCTGAGCATCGGCACGAAGCCAACCGAGCCGCAAGCCTGGCCACACCACCTTGCACAACGATCCAGCCAGCAGGCCGTAACCGCCGGTGTCGTGCTCGTCGATCGCAGGAAGATGCCGACGATCGAACCCGAGGTCGGCCGACACACGATCCTCCAGCGTCGGGATCCGGTGACGCCGAGCGAGTGCTGCGACCGCTTCGACGCGCGCAGGCGGAAGCCGTGAGCCGGTGGGGTTCTGGTGCTGCGGATTGAACATCATGAGGCCCGGTCGGAAGCGGTCGATCTTCGACTCGAGATCGTCGATGATCAACCCGTCTGCATCGAGCCGGACCGGCTCGAACCGAGCACCGACGTGCTGCACCGAATCGATGAGCCCTGGCCAGGTGTCCTCCTCGCCCAGCACCACATCGCCGGGACGCGCCATCGCCGCGACCACGAGCGAGATCGCTTGCTGCGCACCCGATGTCACGAGAATCTGATGAGGGGTCGTCGGAAGACCTTGACGCGTGTGCAGGTCAGCGATACTGCTGCGAAGCCGCCACCAGCCGAGCGGCTCGGCACCATCGAGGTCGACGGCATGCGACGAGAGATCGATCGCACTCACCAGGTCGGCGACCTGGGGCAGCATGGTCGGCATCGCCTTCAGCAGGTCGACCGCCGCCCCTTCGGCCATCCACAGACGCTCTCCCACGAACTCGTCGGAGCCCGCTCCGACGTTGAGAGATCGACCGGCGACGATGGTGCCGCTGCCCTGCACTCGAGACACCGCTCCGTCCGCCGCCAGCGTGTCGTAGGCGCGCACGATGGTGCCCCGAGA
The DNA here is from genome assembly GCA_938044705.1 of uncultured Ilumatobacter sp. Classification (GTDB taxonomy): domain Bacteria; phylum Actinomycetota; class Acidimicrobiia; order Acidimicrobiales; family Ilumatobacteraceae; genus Ilumatobacter_A. The sequence continues at coordinate 7,976 of CALIOL010000307.1, forward strand.
GACCGTGAGCGCTTCGGCCAACGAGCGTTCCGGCGGCAGCAACTCGTTCGCCCGAAGACTCCCCTCGGAGATCAACTCGGTGAGCCGTCCTGCGAGCGCACGATAGATCGGCCCCCCGTCAGTGGACCACTGGCCTAGCAATTGGACCAGTCGATTGGTACCCACGCGTTGCAGATTGGCACTCGAAATCGACGACATGGACCAGGAGACTAGACGCATGCTGCACACAACGACAGAGCCAATATCTCTCGATTGGACCACCGGGGTGCTCCCCGACTCGCATGACCGACCAACCGCACGCGACGTGAACGGGCAACTCGCACAGCTCGACGTCGCCCAGATCGACGAGAGGATCGTGCCCTATCTGGCCGCGGCCGCCGCGGAGCTGGCACTCCTGGCGGACATCCCGTGGCGCTTCAGCACCGACGACCCACCGGTCGCGCTCCTTCGTCTCATCGCCCGAACGACGATGTCGCATCCCGACGTCGGCGGTCCTCACACCGCTCGATTGTTGGAACAGCTTCGCTGACGCCGCGAGGGTCGCCGTCAGAGGGTCTTGGGGTAGTAGCCGCCGAGTTCGGTGGTCAACACATCCGACGTGAAGTCCGATGCGAAGGGCCAATCGGCTTCTTCGCCCTCGACCGGCATCTGCACGAACTGGCCGTACTTTCCTCCGACACGCTCACGCCCCACGAGCGACCAGGCCTGACGCTTGTAGGTCCAGTTGTCCGGCTGCAGGCGGTGACACTCGTTGAAGTGTTCGATCGCCGCATCTCGTTCACCGGCCAGCCACAGGTCGTTGGCCAACTCGAAGTGCGCAGCGCCCTTCGATGCATCCGTGGAGCGCGGTTGCGATGCCGCAACCACCGCGTCGGGCGAGAGGGCATAGTCGCTGGCTTCGCCCTTGGCGACCCAGTCGCGGATCGCGTCGGCATATGCGCCGCGGTCCTGACCGGAGCCCAACACGTCCCACTGCCCGGGTCCGTCCTCTGGCGCCTCCGGCGCATTCGGCGCCTTCGAGACCTTCGGCATCGCATCGAACATGTCGCTCGGCATGTTGGTCTGGCCGGTCGGCCAGCCGGGCTCGGGCGGCCGGACGATCACGCCCTGCTCGTCGATCCACACCACGTTCGGAATGTTGACGACGCCGAACAGCGCGTCCATCTGGTGCGTCGGGTCGAGCAGCGATGGATGTTCCGGTGACGCCGCTTCGATCAGCGCACGGGACGCCTCAGGTCCGCTCATCTCCAGCGAGACGGTGACGATCTCGAGACCCTGAGGATGCAGCTCGTTGCGGAGTTCCTGCCACACGGGCAAGTCGAACGAGCAACCTCAATAGGGCGCCCAGGAAACGATCAACACCTTCTGGCCACGCAGCGATGAGAGCCGGAACTCGTTGCCGTCGAGATCGTTCAACACGAGCTCGGGCGCAACAGCGGTGGTCAGCGCTCGATCGCCGATCGCCTCGGGCCCGACCGCCCAACGCCCGCGAGGCTCGTCGGCGACGATCGCCATACCGAGACGTTCGGCAGCACGGGAGACATCGAACTCGCCGCCTCCGAGGGGCACACACACCTCGCCCTTACACGCACCTTCGGGCTTGATCTCCCATCCGGTTCCGGCAGCGAAGTCAGCGGGCGAGACCTCGAGCGAATCGAGAATCATCAGACGCGCCCCCGGTAGGTCGCAGACGAGCCCGACTCGTCTTTGTTCAACCGCTTGCTGAGATGAAGCCCTTCGAGCACGAACTCGACGGCGGATGCAATCGCGCCCGGCGACTCATCGCCGCCGGTGAGCACGAGGACCGGTTCACGAAGCGCTTCGACCTCCGACATCAGGGTTGCGAGTTCGTCGCTCGAGATGTCCTGGCCGGTGTGCGCGATCGCCCCTTCTTCGAACGCATCGACCACCGCACGGGTCTGCGCCGGGTCGACCGCATCCTTGAAGACGGTGAGGACCGCTCCTTTGATCAAGGTGTGCAGGATGACGCCTTCACGACCTTCCTCGAGCGACTCGATCTCGATCTTGCCCTGAGACGATGCCGGCAACGCGTCCAGATCGTCGACACGAGCCACGACGTTGCGCTCCCCCGCCTTCAAGCCACGGCGAAGGGCGTTCGCGGACAGCGCTTCGAAGTTCGACACGCTCAGTCGCACCGACACGCCAGACCGCTGGTTGACCTGGTTGCTGGAGCGAGCGAGATGACTGAAGGTTGCGATGACTTCCCCGAGGTACTCGGGCACGGTCACCGAAACGTCGCCGTCGGGTGTCGAGATGTCGAGTGGGACCGCCTCCTGCTTCATGATCTCGACTTCGGTCGCCACTTCCAGCGGGTAGTGCGTGCGGATCTGAGAACCGAAACGGTCCTTGAGCGGGGTGATCATGCGACCGCGGTTCGTGTAGTCCTCCGGGTTTGCCGACGCCATCAGGATCACATCCAGTGGGAGACGGACCTTGTAGCCGCGAATCTGCACGTCACGCTCTTCGAGCACGTTGAGCAGACCGACCTGGATGCGCTCCGCGAGGTCGGGGAGTTCGTTCATCGCGAAGATGCCGCGGTTGGTGCGCGGTACCAACCCGTAGTGCAACGTCAACTCATCGGAGAGATAGCGCCCCTCTGCGACCTTGATCGGGTCGACCTCACCGATGAGGTCGGCGATCGAGGTGTCCGGCGTGGCCAACTTCTCGCCGTAGCGACGGTCACGGTGCACCCAGTCGATCGGGGTCTCGTCGCCCTGTTCGGCGACGAGATCGATTGCATGCTTCGACACCGGGTTGTACGGGTCGTCGTTGATCTCACTGCCAGCGACGACCGGCATCCACTCGTCGAGTAGACCCGTCAGCGACCGGATCATGCGGGTCTTGGCCTGTCCACGCTCGCCGAGGAAGATCACATCGTGGCCCGCCAACAGCGCATTCTCGAGCTGCGGCATCACCGTGTCTTCGTAGCCGGAGACTCCGGCGAACAGCGGCTCTCCCGCGGTGATCTTGGCGATCGCATGCTCGCGGATCTCCTGCTTGATGGGACGCGACACCCATCCTGATGCGCGCAGCTCGCCCAACGTCGACGGGCGGTTCGAGTTCTCGTCTGCCATGAGCCGAACCTAGTTCCCGAATCGCTCAGCGGCCCATCGGAGACGCGCAGGTTTGTGGCTGGCACAATCCCACACCTCGGTACGATCAGCTCATGGAATTGGGGGGCCGGTGGGTCGCGCGTGCAGCGACCGACGACATCCGGCGCTTCGGAATCGGCCTCGACGCCGATGACAGCGAGTGGGACGAGATCGCCGTTCCCGGACACTGGCAGCACACCGAGGCGTTCGCCCAGCACGACGGACCGCTCATGTACCGCCATCGATTCACCGCGGACGCCCCGACGCCCGGCCGACGTCGTTGGATCACGCTGGACGGCGTCATGTATCAGAGCGACGCCTGGCTCGACGGCGCATACCTCGGTGATGCGGAGGGCTATTTCTTTCCACACTCCTACGACGTCACGAAGCTCGTCGGCATCGGCGACGAACACGTCCTCGCCGTAGAGGTCGCCTGCTCGCCTCAAGACGGGGCTCGCACGAACATCACGGGCGTGCTCCAAGCGTGGGACGGTCTTCCGCACGGTTGGAACCCCGGCGGACTCTGGCGCAAGGTTCGGATGTACGACACCGGCCCGATCCGCATCGATCGCCTGCGCGTGCTGTGCCGCGACGCTGACGAGCAGAGTGCCCACGTGGTGCTCTCTGCGACGTTCGACAGCGACGCACCACACGATTTCACCGTGGTCACGCGCCGCGACGGCGACATCGTCGACGAGCAGGTGTCGATGGTTGCTGCCGGACTCAACGAGTTGGAGTGGTCGGTCGACATCCGCAACCCCGAGTTGTGGTGGCCTCGCGAACTGGGCGATCAGCCGCTCACCGAGTTCACGGTCGAGGTCTTCGTCGACGGAGTCAAGAGCGACCAGCGGATCCGGCGGGTCGGGCTTCGACAAGTTCAGTGGAACGATTGGGTGTTCTCGATCAACGGGGAACGGCTCTTCCTCCGCGGCACGAACATGACACCGATCACGGTCGGCGTCGGGGACACCACGGACGAACTCATCGAGCGCGACCTCGCCCACGTCATCGATCTCGGCCTCAACACGATCCGCGTGCACGGCCACATCGGGCGGCGATGCCTCTACGACCGAGCGGACGAGCTCGGGCTACTGATCCTGCAGGACTTCCCACTCGAGCGCACGCAGGCCCGCAGCGTGCGAGCCCGGGCGGTCACCCAGGCAGGCGTCGCCGTCGACCAGCTGGGCCACCATCCGTCGATTGCACTCTGGTCAGCGCACAACGAGCCCGCCGACACGACGATCGTTCCCGTGCGCGATTGGCGCAGCCGAGCGCGCGACATCGCTGCGCAGCAACTGCCGTCCTGGAACAAGTCGATTCTCGACCGGTGGGTCAAGCGCACCTTCGAGCGCGCCGACCCGAGTCGACCGGCGATCGCTCACTCAGGGGTCTCCGCGCACTTGCCACAGCTCGACGGAACCGACAGCCACCTCTGGTTCGGTTGGCGGTCGGGCGAGGCACGCGACCTCGTTGACCGTGCCCGTCGCCTCCCCCGCTCGGTTCGTTTCGTCAGCGAGTTCGGTACTGACTCCGTTCCGACCAACGCACCGTTCGTCGACGCGCAACTCCGCGATCATCGGTGGCCCGACCTGGATTGGGAGGAGCTGGCGAACAAGCACGGGTATCAACGCGAGCTGATGGAGAACCTCTTCCCTCCCGCCGACCATGAATCGTTCGAGGCGTGGCGTGATGTCACCCAGCACTACCAGTCCCATGTCCTGAAGGTGCAGATCGAGACCCTGCGACGGCTCAAGTACCGACCGACCGGCGGCTTCTGCTTCTCGACGCTGGCCGACCCGTCACCGACGATCTCCTCGAGCGTGCTGGACCACATGCGCGAGCCCAAAGACGCCTACGAGACGGTGTTCGATGCGTGCCAACCGGTCATCGTGGTCGCCGATCTCCCGCCGGACTGGGTCAACCCCGGAGACGAACTCCGTCTCGACGTTCACCTCGTGAACGATCTTCGTGAGGCGATCGGGGACGCAAAGGTGCACGCGACGGCGGACTGGGCCGGCGGATCCACCGAATGGACGTTCGGCGGGCCCGTCGACGGCGACGATGTCGTGAAGGTCGGCACCTTGTCGCTGGACGTTCCCGAGACGCTCGGCGAGTTGGCGATCGAACTGGTCGCGCGAGATGGCGATCGGGTGATCGCTGGCAACCGGTACACCACCGCAGTCGTCGTCCCCCCGGAGTAGCACGGCACGCTCCCCCAAACGAGCGAAGTCGGCGACAACTCTTTGCCATTGCTCACACATTGTGGTCGTTGAGTGCTTTAGCTTTGACGTGGAGAGGTCGATACCTCTTGCAATCGACACGCAGAGTGAAATCGAGCCCATGCCCAACTCCACCACCACGTCAGTTCGCCGCATCGGGGTCCTCACCGCCTTTCCCCCGGGGCGAAACAGCCTGAACGAGTTCGGCTTCCACCTGGTGAATCATCTGGCAGCCAACGACGATGTGGACAGTGTCGTCGTCTTCGCCGACGACACCGATGCCGGCACCCCGATCACGCTGGAGGAGAACGCTGGCAAGGTCGACAACGTCGTCTGTTGGAAGTTCAATGCGCTGACCAACCCCATTCGCGCCGTGCGCGCCATCCGCAAGGCCAAGGTCGATGCGGTGCTGGTCAACCTGCAGTTCGCGACCTTCGGCGACAGCAAGATCGCTGGCGGCCTCGGTCTCTTGATCCCGGCCATCCTCAAGAAGGTCGGTGTCCCCACCGCGGTGATCCTCCACAACCTGGTCGACAACGTCGACATGCAGGACGCAGGGTTCACCGACTCCAAGGCGATGGCGTGGGTGATGAACAAGGCCGGTCGGGCACTCACCAGAGTCATCCTGATGAGCGACTATGTCGCGCTGACCATCCCTCGGTACGTCGAGTTCCTCATCGAGAGCTACGGCGCCAAGAACGCGCTCCTCGCGCCGCACGGCAGCTTCGAGGAGATCGCCGAGCCGTCGTTCGGCACCCCCCAAGACGGACCTCGACGCATTCTTGCGTTCGGTAAGTGGGGCACCTACAAGACCGTTGACATCCTCGTCGAAGCCGTGCGCGACCTCGGCAAGCGCGGCTACGACGACCTCGAACTGGTCATCGCCGGCACCGACAGCCCCAATGCTGCGGGCTACCTCCAAGGCGTCGCCGACGGTTGCGCCGACATGAACAACGTCGTGTTCACCGGATACGTCGCTGAAGAAGACGTCGAAGGGCTCTTCAGCGGGTCCACCGTGACGGCGTTCCCGTACACCTCGACGACGGGGAGTTCTGGCGTACTCCATCAGGCCGGGTCATACGGACGCTCAGCCGTGCTGCCCGAGATCGGCGACTTCGTGGAAGTCATCGAAGAGGAGGGCTTCGTTGGCGTCTACTTCGAGCCGGGAAGCGCCACCGGCCTCGCCGATGCGCTCGCGACGTTGCTCGACGACGAAGCCCTCAACATCGAGCACGGCAAGCGCAACTACCTCGCGGCTACCGGTATCCCGATGTCCGAAGTGATCGACTGGCACCTCATTCATCTCGACGCGATCGTGGGCGACTCCGACAGTCGGAGCTGAAGCGACATGTCGACCGACGGGAAACAACTTGCGACGGGAGGAGCGATCCTCGGCGTCGCCATGATCATCGCGAACGGCGGGAACTACCTGCTGAACGTGTTCCTCGGACGGTGGCTGGAGCCCGCCGAGTTCGCCGACGCGAACCTGATGGTCACGATCATGCTGCTCGTCACGGCGATCGCCATCAGCTTGCAGCTGATCGCTGCGAGGTTCACTGGAATTCACACGGTCAACGACGACGAAGCGGCGATTGCCTCGACGGCCCAGTGGCTCGAACGGCGCGCCGCGATCGCCGGTGGAGCTGTGGCGCTCGTGCTCGCTGCTGCGTCGCCGCTCCTGCGCGACATCTTCAACTCGGCATCGGCCTGGCCGTTCGTGATTCTCGGCGTGGGCATGCCCTTCTACCTCGTTCAGGCAGTCGGCCGTGGCGTCCTGCAGGGGCGGCTCGGGTTCCGCCCACTCGCAGCGACGTTTGTGGTGGAGATGGTGGCCCGCGTGAGCGTTGGCATCGCACTGGTTGCGCTCGGCTTCGGCGTGATCGGCGCAACGATCGGCCTCACGGTGTCGTTCCTCGCCGTCTGGCTGCACGTTCGCCTGCTCGAACGATCGACGGGTGGCCGTCCGCTCGACAGCGATTCGGTCCGCTCGATCGTCACCTATGCCACGCCGGTCGGCGTGTTGCTCTTCGGTCAGATCGTGATCAACAACGGCGACGTCCTGATCGCCAAGGGGTTCCTCGACCCTGACACCGCCGGCGTGTACGCGGCCATCGCACTCGTCGGGCGTGCGGTGTTCTTCCTGTCCTGGTCGGTGGCAACGACGTTGTTTCCGGCAGCGGCGCAGCGAAGCGAGCGCGGCGAGGAGTCGGACAACCTGCTCTACGCCGGCTGTGGCATCGTTGCGCTCATGGGAGTCGGCTTCGTCGCCGGTGCAGCACTGCTCGGAGGAACGGTGTTGGGCAGGGTGTTCGGCCCCGAGTACGCCGACGTCTCGGGCCCACTCGCCTACTACGCCGCAGCGACATCGATGTTCGCGATCGCCAACCTCATCGTCAGCCACCATCTGTCGCTCGATCAACGCCGAGAGTCGTACGTCATGATCGGTGGCGGCCTGGTTCAGACCGCACTGCTGTTTCTCGGTCGCAACTCGATCGATTCACTCATCCGGGCGCAGGTGATCGCAATGGCAATCCTGCTCGTCGCCGTGGCGGCGAGTCATTTCGCCAGTCGACGCAGCTCGCCCTCCGCGACCTCCGGCGGCGGAGAAACGTCCCCCATGAAGGAGGCAACAACATGACCGGCTCCGGCCTTGACGCATATCGCACCTGGTCCACCACGGCCCTGACGGAATCCCCGAAGTACTCGGTTGTCATCCCCGCGTACAACGAGGAGTGGAGGATCGTGCCGACGATCGGGGCGATTGCGACGCAGATGTGCACGCTGGGCGAACCGTGGGAGATGATCATCGCCGACGACGGTTCGACCGACACCACGGTCGAACTCGTCCAGGAGCTCGAACTCGCCAACCTGCAGTTGCTCGTCGCGGAGAAGAACGGCGGCAAAGGGAGCGCCGTTCGACGCGGCATGCTTCGTGCTCGCGGCGACGTTGTGCTGTTCGCTGACGCCGACCAGTCGACGCCGATCGAACAGTTTCGCGATCTCGAGGAGCAGATCGACGCAGGGTTCGACGTCGTCGTTGGTTCCCGCGCTGCGGACGGCGCCGAGGTCGAAAGCAAGTCCTTCATGCGGAAGGTCTTCAGCACCGGGCTCAGCTTCATCGTGCGAAACATCTTCCGCATCCCGGTGTCGGACACGCAGTGTGGATTCAAGATGTTCACCGCTGACGCCGCCGACCGCCTGTTTCGCCGACAGCTCATCGACGAGTTCTCGTTCGATCTCGAGATCCTGTACCTCGCTCAGAAGTTCGACATGAAGACCGCCGAAGTACCGGTGCGCTGGATCGACGCTCCGGGCTCGAAGGTCGAGGCCGGCAAGGTCGCGCTCGAGTTCTTGCGAGACCTCGCGATCATCCGCTGGAACGACGTGCGCGGTCGCTACAAAGCAGACAACCACGAGCGCCCCGGACCCGATGCTCACAACCCGGATCGCCCCATGGCAGTGTGAGCGGAATCACCTGCACCACGACCGAGGAATACGACTCTCATGAACATCACCGCCGCCACCACCGATGACGGGCCGCTCGCTTTCGTGCTGTCCGGTCGATTCGACGCACACGAAGCCGACGGATTTCGCGCAGCGATCGACCCTGCACTCGGGGCTACCGAACCCCATATCGACATCGACCTGTCGGACGTCGAGTTCATCGACTCCACAGCACTCGCCGAGCTCGTCCGCGCCATGAAACGCTGCCGAGAACGCTCTGGGGATCTCCGCTTGCTCACCCCGTCCAACCCTGTGCGAGTGATCCTCGAACTCACCCGCCTCGACGCCGCGTTCACGATCGTCTGACCGGCAAGGGTTTCATGTCGGTCGACGCAGCATCGCCACTCGAGTCGCTCACCGGGGCGCTGGTCGACGCGAACGACCAGCTCCTTGCGCTGTACGACATGGCGGCGATGCGCACGGACAGCCTCGATGAAACCGAGTCGGTCGACCAGATCCTGACCACCGCCCGTCATGCACTCCACACCGACGAGATCGTGCTGCTCGCAGACGGCACGGACCCAGCTGATTGCGACGCCACCTACTCAGCATCGGTGAAGGTGGAAGACCCGTCGGGTGACACCGCAACACTCCATGCCCGCCGGTCGAGCGCGCCGTTCACCACGGGCGACACCAAGCTGCTGACTGCAGTCGCGAACCTTGCGATGAGCGCCAAACACACCGCGAGGATGCACGCCGAAGCAGTCGAACGAGCGATCGTCTCCCACGAACACGACATCGCTTCGACGCTCGTTCAGCAGACGCTCCCGTCGGATCGACCCCAGCTTCCCACGGCGTCGTTGTTCGCCCGAAGTGACCCGGCACGCACCGCAGGAGGCGATCTGTTCGCGTTCGCGCAGCTCGGTCCCAAGTTCCACTTCGTGGTGGGCGACGTCTCGGGGAAGGGTCTGCCCGCTGCGATCATGATGAGCAATGTGATCAACGCTGCCCGCGGGTGCTTCACCCACTACGGACACGAGGGTCCGGTGGCAGTCCTCGATGCGATCGACGCGTGGGTCTACGACTCGCTCTCGGAGGCAGACCTCTTCGTCACGCTGATCGCCGGCCAGTTCGACAGTGAGACACAGATGGTGTCGTTGGCCAACGCTGGGCACAGCCCTGTGCATTTCGTGCACGACGAGGTGGCGACGCCGCTGGCAGCCTCGCGTCCACCGGTTGGCGTCCTCGAGGGACTTCGCTGTGAGCAACTGGACATCGCCGTCGCGTCCGGCGACCGGTTGGTGATCGCATCAGACGGATTCCCGGAGCAAGCCGATGAGTCCGGTGAGATGTTCGGCGACGACCGATTCGAGTCGGAACTGACCGGTCTGCACGCTGGCGCCAGGAACTTCGGTGAGCAACTGTTCGCCACGATCGAGTCGTTCGCCGGCAACGCTCCCCAGAGCGACGACCGCACGCTGTTCGTGCTCGACTTCGAAGGCGCCCAGTGAGCGAGCTGACCGTCACCAGCACGTACGAGGGTCTCCGTGCGATCGGTCCTTGGCTTCGCGAGATCGTCGAACCACTCGATGACGACGTCGCGGCGCCGCTACTCGCTCGCATGGAACTCGCGCTCCAAGAACTCGGGACCAACACGGTCGATCACGCCGACTCCCCTGACGGCTCGTTCGTTCTGCGCTCGACGATCGGCGACGACAGCGTCAGGATCGAACTGCGCGACCGAGGTCGCTCGACCGTTGATGTTTCGACCATCCCGACACCGGACGCGGACGAGCCTCAGGTTCGCGGGTACGGCATGATGATCATCGAGCAACTCGTCAGCCGTTTGGAGTACGCCCACGACGGCGAGCACAACGTCTGGACTGCCACCTTCGAGATCGACCACCCAGCCTCTGGGCCAGAGAACAGCGAGCACTGATATGGACATCACCACCAGCACCCACAACGTCGACATTGTCGTCGTTGCGATGACCGGCCGACTCGACGCGCTGGAGTCAGCGCAGGTCAGAGCCCTGTTGACCGAGCACATCGAGGCCGGCAGCCACCGCATCGTGATCGACCTGTCGGCCGTCGAGTTCGTCGACAGCGCGGGACTGGCCGCGCTTGTCCAGGCAATGAAGCGATCCCGTTCCGCCGGCGGCGACGTCCGGCTGGTGCGGCCCACCGACGCAAACGCGTACCGGGTGTTCGAGCTCACCAAGTTCGACCAGGTCTTCGACATCGGAGACACGGCGGAGGATCTCGTCAGTGGATGGTGACAGCGCGGCCAGCGTGCTGGTGGTCGATGACGACCCGGTCTCGCTGATGATGCTCGCCCACGTCACACGGCGCGCCGGTTACGACGTCGCCGAGGCGACATCGGTCGCATCTGCGTTGGAGCTCCTCGAAGCTCGTTCCTTCGACCTGGTGATCTCCGACTACGTCATGCCCGAAGCCAGCGGGCTCGACCTCCTCGAAGCGCTCCCGGACTCGAACGTCCCGTTCGTACTGCTCACCGGCGTCGTCGAGAGCGACGATCTCCATGACGAACGCGTCGCAGGTGTTGCTGCGTATCTCACGAAGCCATTTGCTTCGGCTGCGCTCAACGAACTGCTCGAAGAACTCCTCGGCAACAGCGCCTGACACTGCTTCGTCGCAGCGTGCGCGCGACTAGTTTCGGACGCGATGCAGCTGCCTCGACCCTTTGCGAAACTGCCGTTCCACTTCGACAGCCAGAAGCTGCGAGAGGAGGTCGACGCGCTCCCGGCCGATGCATGGAAGCGGCACCCGTCCGGCCACAAGGGCAACACCGCGGTGAGCTTGGTGTCGAGAGACGGCGATCACACCGACGACTCGATCGGCGGCCGCCAAGCGCCGACCACGTGGTTGCGGCCTGATTCGTTCATTGCACAGACGATCGCATCGTTCGGCGTGCCTGTCGGCAGAACTCGCCTCATGCGGATCGAACCGGGAGGCGAGGCCACCCCTCATTTCGATGCACACCTCTACTGGTTCGATCGTGTGCGTCTCCACGTCCCGATCATCACCACCGACGACGTCGAGTTCCAGTGTGGCGCCGACAGAGTCCACATGGCGGCGGGTGAGAGTTGGGTGTTCGACACGTTCCGTCGACACAACGTGCTCAACCCAAGCGACCATCACCGAGTACACCTCGTGCTCGACACCGTCGGGACCCCCGCGCTGTGGGACTTGATCCGCAGCGGCCTCGACCACGACGTGGAGCGCGTCGACATCGGCTACGAAGCCGACCGGACCCCGCTGATCCTTCCCGAGACGTTCAACATCGCGCCCGTGATGCCTCCCAGCCAGATGCAGTCGATCTGGCAGCGTCTCGCGCCGCACATCGCCGACGACGAAGGAGGTCGAGGTGTCCGAGCAGCCGTCGAGACGTACATCGAGACGTGGCAGACGTTGTGGGCACTGCACGGGTCGACACCGGGCGCCGTCGGGTACCACGAAGAGGTGCAGCGTTTCGTCGATGAGCTGAAAGGTCTTCCGGCGAGCATCATCGAACACAACGGATCGCACGCCTCGACCACGGTGACCACGCTGCTGGCCGGAAGCGCACTCGCCGAAGGAGTCCGACAGCCGGCGAGACCAGCAACTCCTGCAGTGAAGGTGACCCCGGTTCCCGATGCGTCGGCGGACACGCCCGGCGATCCTCGCTTCGACCGCCCGATCATCATCGTGTCACCGCCACGCGCCGGCAGCACCTTGTTGTTCGAGACCTTGACCAAGGCTCCGAACCTCTTCACCATCGGCCGTGAGAGCCACATGTTGATCGAGTCGATTCGTGGCCTTCGACCGGTCGATCACGATTGGGATTCCAACGTGCTCACCGCGCAGGATGCCACGCCTCAGGTCGTGAGTGCGCTCCGAGATGCATTCTTCAACGACCTTCGTGACCGCAACGACCAGCCTCCACCTATGCGGGAAAAGCCGCTTCGCTTCCTCGAAAAGACCCCGAAGAACGCGCTGCGCATCGAGTTCCTCGACCAGGTCTTCCCCGACGCTCGGTACATCTTCTTGTCTCGTCCGCCTCGCGCCGAGATCTCCTCGATGATCGATGCCTGGCGGTCGGGCGGTTTCGTCACCTACCCCGATCTTCCGGGCTGGGAGGGGATTCCGTGGTCGTTGCTGCTCGTTCCCGGCTGGCGAGATCTGATCGGAAAGTCTGTTCAGGAGATCTGCGCCGCGCAGTGGGAGTACACCACGAATCGGATTCTCGATGACCTGGATCGCGTCGCGCCGGGACGGTGGACCGTTGCGAACTATCACCGCTTGACCGGCGACCCGACCGCCGAGATCGAGCGGCTGTGTCGGTTCACGGAGTTGCCGTGGGACGACCCGCTCGACGGCCCGCTGCCGCTGTCGCGACACACGCTCACTCCCCCGAACCCTGAGAAATGGAAACGCAACTCGACCGAGATTCGTGAAGTGCTTCCCACCGTGAGGGCGACCGCCGAGCGAGCGAACGCCGTGTCCGGCGGACCTGTGCGCATGGCCCGCCCGGCTGGCGCGCAACCGGCCGACGCCGTTGTCTCCGCCGACAAGGCAGTGGTGGACGCGAGCGAGCATCCGATGGGGTCGGTGCACACGCCCTCGGTTCCCGAACTGCTCGGCAAGACCGGCCTCAGTCTCCTGATGTCCACCTATCAGAGCGGCAAGATGGTGACGTTGCGCGAGATGGATGGCGGGCTGAACACGCACTTCACTCCATTCCCACGACCGATGGGAATCGCGTGGCGCCCCGGGGGCGCACAGGGAGGCGCGGCCGCACTTGCGCTCGGTACGCGTGACGAAGTGTGGACCTACAGAGATCAGCCAGCGGTCGCGCAGAAGATCGACCCGCCTGGCACCTACGGCTCGTGCTACGTACTGCGGGGTCGACACGTCACCGGGGACATCTCGATTCACGAGATGTCCTATGCGAGCGACGGAGAACTCTGGATCGTGAACACCAGATTTTCCTGTTTGAGCACGATCGACCCGGACCACAGCTTTTCGCCGCGATGGATGCCGCCGTTCATCACCAGGCTGGCAGCCGAAGATCGATGCCACCTCAACGGCATGGCCATGCGTGATGGCGCACCGCGTTACGTGTCGATGTTCAGCGAATCGGATCAACCGAACGGATGGCGCGACACGAAGGCCTTTGGCGGCCTGGTGATGGACATCGAGTCGAACGAAATCGTGACGAGCGGGTTGTGCATGCCCCACTCGCCGCGCTGGTACCGCGACCAGCTGTACGTGCTCGAATCGGGCAAGGGCACCTTGAGCCGGGTCGACCTCGAATCTGGTGAATGCGAGAGCATCGTCAACCTGCCCGGGTTCACCCGCGGACTCGCGTTCATCGGACGCTACGCCGTCGTCGGACTCTCTCAGGTTCGTGAATCGGTGTTTGCTGGCATCCCGCTCACGCAGACCAACGAGCCGCGGCACTCGGGTGTCTGGCTGGTCGACTTGGAGACCGGAGAAGTCGCCGGGTTCGTTCGATTCGACGGTCTGGTGCAGGAGGTGTTCGATCTCCAGTTGATCGCCAGCGCCGGTCTCGAGGTCGACGAGGACGGCACGAAGCGAGGTCGCCACGTGCATCTCCTCGAGGTCGAGAACGAGTTGCACAACAAGTCGTTCGTGGTTCCGACCACCTCACTCAGCTGATCGAACTCACCGCTGACTCAGTCGAGGTAGGCGACGACGTCGACGATCAGGTGTGTGTTCTGATCGGTGAACAAGCAGATCTTGCCATCGGCATCGAGACGAGCAATCAACTCGTTCGCCCCGTTCACACCCGCCACATAGTTCAACGACGACGCATTCGGCACCGTGTCCTCACACGGATGCACCGTCACAAACCCTGTCGCCTCAGGCGCAACCGCAGTCACGTTCACCACCACCGCAGACGCACCATCAGGAACACCCGGACGCCCAGCAACCTGCAGCTCCAACTCAGAACCACCAGCACGCTTGCCGCCGGCCTCCGCGACTCCGTCAACGGTCTCGCCAACATCACGCGTATCGAGGAACCGGGCCGGGCCAACCGCATTGAACGACGATCCCGCCGGCACGTACCCCACGATGTCAACAATCAAATCGGTGGCCGTCGACGTGAACAAACAAATCTCACCATTGGCATCAACCGACGCAATCAACTCGTTCGCCCGATTCACGCCATCCACATAGTTCAACGACGACGCATTCGGCGGCGTCGGCTCACACGGATGCGCCGTCACAAAGCCGGTCCCCTCAGGATTCACCGCAGTCACGTTCGCGATCACCGCAACCGCATCAGCCGGCACATCACCACGGTCGGTCACCTGCAACGTCACCTGGCCACCAGCCGACGTCCGACCGCCCTGCTGATCATCACCATCAAAGGTCTCACCCGCTGCACGGGTGTCCAGATATCGCGCCGGAGTCACCGGCGTCGTCGGCGAATCAGCATCCACGAAACCAACGACGTCAACAATGATGTGCGCTGCTTCCGACGTGAACACACAAATCTCACCGGTGTCCGACAACGGCGCAACGATCTCGTTCGCCAAGTTGACGCCCAGCGTGTAGTTCAACGACGACGCATTCGGCAACGGCGTCACACACGGATGCACCGTCACGAAACCAGTTCCCTCCGGAGCCACCGCCGTCACATTCATCACCACCGCAGACGCATCGACAGGCACGCCACCACGACCGGCCATCTGCACCACATACTCCGAACCCGCCGCACGCTTACCCTCCGCCTCAAACAGGTCATCAAACGTGTCACCCGCATCACGCGTATCCAAATACCTGGCCGGCGTCACCGGCGTTGTCGGCGAATCGGCATCCACGAAACCAACCACATCAACAATGATGTGCGCTGCTTCCGACGTGAACACACAAATCTCACCGGTGTCCGACAACGGCGCAACGATCTCGTTCGCCAAGTTGACGCCCAGCGTGTAGTTCAACGACGACGCATCCGGCAACGGCGTCACACACGGATGCACCGTCACGAAACCAGTTCCCTCCGGAGCCACCGCCGTCACATTGATCACCACCGCATTCGCATCGACAGGCACGCCACCACGACCCGCGATCTGCACTCGAAGCTCAGAACCAGCCGCACGCTTACCCTCACCCTCGAACAAATCATCGAACGTGTCACCCGCATCACGCGTATCCACGAACCGCGACGGCGCCAACGACGACACCGCAGCAACAGCAACATCCCCATCAGTGATCGTCACCACACCGTCACCGTCATCGATCGACACCACCACCGGGTTCGACAACGACACACCAAACG